>JAHWJQ010000226.1 GCA_019348305.1 Actinomycetota bacterium | reverse complement strand
CGGCGTCGGGCCGCGCAACGTTTGGACACGATGAACTTCGCAGGGCGACGTTGAGACTGCCCGAACGTCGGGAGCGGGGGTCAGCGGAGGTGGACGACGTCGCCGGCGGCCACCGTGCGCAGGCACATGCCGACGTCGACCAGCAGGTGGCCCTCGTCGTCGACGTCGGCGGCCACGCCGGCGAAGGCCTCGTCGCAAAGCTCCACCCTCACGCGCCTGCCGATGGTCACGCAGGCCTGGCGGTAGGCCCGGGCGACAGCGGCGTCACCGGCCCCGTACCACCAGGAGAGGGCGTCGAGCAGCGCCTGCAGCACCTCGTCGGGCCGGATCGAGTCGCCGAGGCGGGCCGCTCCCGGCGGGGCCCAGCCGACGTTCATGCCGATGCCGGCGGCCACCGCGCCGGCGTCGGATTCGGCCAGCACCCCGGCGAGCTTGCGGTCGTCGACCACCAGGTCGTTGGGCCACTTGATCCCCGCGTCGACGCCGGCCACCGAGCGGGCGGCATCCCGGCCGGCCAGGGCCAGGGCGGCGACCACCAGATGGGACGCGCGCGGCGGCCGCAAGAGCACGCTGCACAGGAGGTTGGCGCCGGCCGGCGCCTCCCAGCTGCGGCCGAGGCGTCCCCGGCCCGCGCTCTGGTGGTCGGCCACCGCCACCAGGCCCTCGGCGGCGCCGGCCCGGGCCTGGGCCATGATCCAGGTGTTGGTGGAGTCGATCGAGGGGAACCGCCGTACGTCCCACGCCGGCACCGCTGCAGGCTCGCACATCGAGCGCGCCGGCGACTGGCACCCCGCCCCGCCCCGCAGAGAGGCGCTTACGATACGCCGGCCATGTTCGCCAAGGTCCTGATCGCCAACCGAGGCGAGATCGCCGTGCGGGTGATCCGAACCTGCCGCGAGCTCGGCATCGCCACCGTCGCCGTCTACTCCGAGCTCGACCGCGAGGCCCTGCACGTGCGCCTGGCCGACGAGGCCTACGCGCTCGGCGGGCAGACGGCGGCCGAGAGCTACCTCAAGACCGAGGCCATCCTCGACGTCGCCCGCCGCAGCGGCGCCGAGGCCGTGCATCCCGGCTACGGCTTCTTCTCGGAGAACACCGAGTTCGCCCGGGCCATCACCGACCTCGGCGTCGCCTTCATCGGCCCGCCGCCCGAAGCCATCGAGATCATGGGCGACAAGATCTCGAGCCGCTTGGCGGCCGAGGCCGCCGGCGTCAGCGGGGTCCCGGGCGACAACACCGTGCTCAGCGACCCCGCCCAGGTCGTGGCCTTCGGTGAGGCGCAGGGGTGGCCGGTGGCCATCAAGGCCGCCTACGGCGGCGGCGGCCGGGGCATGCGGGTGGTGCAGGGGCCCGGCGAGGCTGCCGGCGCCCTCGAATCGGCCCAGTCCGAGGCGCTCAAAGGGTTCGGGCGCAGCGAGTGCTACATCGAGCGCTACCTCGCCTGGCCCCGCCACATCGAGATGCAGGTGTTCGCCGACACCCGTGGCGATGCCGTGTGGATCGGCGAGCGCGACTGCAGCTGCCAGCGCCGCCACCAGAAGCTCATCGAGGAGTCGCCGGCGCCCGACTTCCCCGACGAAGTCCGCCAAGCGATGGGCCTCGCCGCCGTCAAGGTGGCCAAAGCATGCGGCTACGTCAACGCCGGCACCGTGGAGTTCCTCTACCAGGACGGCGAGTTCTTCTTCCTGGAGATGAACACGAGGCTGCAGGTCGAACACCCCGTCACCGAGATGGTGGTGGGAATCGACCTGGTCGAGTTGCAGCTGCGCATCGCCGCCGGCGAGCCCCTCCCCTACACCCAGGACGAGCTGGCCGGCCGGCGCCGGGGCCACGCCATCGAGGCCCGCATCAACGCCGAGGACCCCGCCGGCGGGCGTTTCCTCCCCGCCCCCGGCCGCATCACCCGCTTCCGCCGGCCCGACGGGTTCGGCGTGCGCACCGACGCCGGCTACGACGAGGGGGACGAGGTCAGCCAGTACTACGACAACCTCGTGGCAAAGCTGATCGTGTGGGGAGCCGACCGGGACGAGGCCCGGCGCCGGCTCATCCGGGCGCTGCGGGAGACCGAGATCGAGGGGATCGCGACCACCATCCCCGCCCACCTGGCCATCCTCGGACACCCCGACTTCGCCGCCGCCACCCACTCGACCAAGTGGGTGGAACAGACCCTCGACCTGTCGCAGCTGGCGACGGCGCCAGCCATAGACGCTGCCTCGGCGGGCGACCCCCCCGAGCCGAAGGTGCGCCGGGACGTCGACGTCGAGGTCGACGGCCGGCGCTACCGGGTGACCCTCTGGGTACCGGAGACGGCACAGGCCGCGGCAGCGCCGGCCTCGCCCACCCGCCCCGGTGGGACGGGCCGCAGCTCCCGCCCCAGCCCCAGGAGCGGCGCCGCCGGCGGGGGCGGGGCGGGCGGGACAGGCAACGTCACCGTGCCCATGCAGGGAACCATCGTGAGGGTGCTGGTCTCAGAGGGCGACGCCGTGGAGGCGGGTGACACGGTGTGCGTGCTGGAAGCGATGAAGATGGAGAACAACGTGGCGGCCGAGAAGGCGGGCACCGTCCGTGAGATCAAGGTGGCGCCCGGCCAGGCCGTGGGCGCGGGCGACACCGTGGCGATCATCGATTGAGCGAGCAAGGGGGGCCGAAGGGATGAGCGCTGACACCAAGGCGACGGCCCAGCAGACGGTCGACGCCCACGCCGAGGAGCTGGTGGAGCTGAGCCACCGCATCCATGCCAACCCCGAGCTGTGCTTCGAAGAGGAGCGAGCGTCGGCCTGGTGCGCCGAGGCGTTGGCGGCGGGGGGCTTCGACGTCGAGAGCGGGGTCGCCGGGCTGCCCACCGCCTTTCTGGCCAGCGCCGGCTCGGGAGAGCTCACCATCTCGATCTGCGCCGAGTACGACGCCCTCCCCGGGATCGGCCATGCCTGCGGCCACAACGTCATCGCTGCCTCCGCGGTGGGCGCGGCGATGGCCCTGGCTCCGTTGGCCGACGACCTCGGCGTCACCGTCAAGGTCATGGGCACGCCGGCCGAGGAGGGCGGCGGCGGCAAGATCCTCATGCTCGAGCGCGGCGTCTTCGCCGGGGTGCACGCGGCGATGATGGTGCACCCCGCTCCGGTGGAGCTGGACACCATGCCGTGCCTGGCGGTGGCCCACGTCGACGTCCACTACATCGGCAAGGAGGCCCATGCCTCGGCCTTCCCGGAGCTCGGCATCAACGCCGCCGACGCCCTCACCGTCGCTCAGACCGCCATCGGGCTGTTGCGCCAGCACATCCCCGACCCGGCCCGCATCCACGGCATCGTCACCCACGGAGGCGATGCCCCGAACATCGTCCCCGCCCACACCGTCGGCAAGTGGTACATCCGTGAGCGGACGCTAGAGCTGCTGGCCGACCTGCAACCGAGGGTGGAACGCTGCTTCGAAGCCGGCGCCGTGGCGACGGGTTGTGACTACCGGATCGAGCCCCGGAGCGCGCCGTATTCGGAGATGCGGGACGACCCCGAGATCAAGGCGCTCTACCGCACCAACGCGGAGGCGCTGGGCCGGCGCTTCGCCGAGCGGACGGGGATGCTCGAGCGGATGGCGGGCTCCACCGACATGGCCAACGTCTCCCTCGCCATCCCCACCATCCACCCGATGCTCGGGCTCGACTGCTTCCCGGTCTCGAACCACCAGCCCAAGTTCGCCGCCTTCTGCGCCACCCCCACTGCGGACAAGGCGCTGCGCGACGGGGCCGTAGCCATGGCCTGGACG
>JAHWJQ010000225.1 GCA_019348305.1 Actinomycetota bacterium | reverse complement strand
TGGCGAAGGCGGCCTCGCGAGCGCGGGCCACCAGCTCTTTGTCCCTGCGCAGGTTGGCCAGCTTGAGGTCGGAGCGGCCCTTCTGGCGGGTACCCAGGATGGTGCCCTCTCCCCGTAGCTCGAGGTCCACCTCGGCCAGCTCGAACCCGTCGGTGCTGCGCTCCACCGCGGCCAGGCGGGCCTCGCCCACCGGGGTGCTGCCCTCACCGAGCAGGAAGCAGTAGGAGACAGCCGCTCCTCGCCCCACCCGGCCCCGCAGCTGGTGGAGCTGGGCGATGCCGAAGCGGTCGGCGTCCTCGATCACCATGGCGGTGGCGTTCGGCACGTCGACCCCGACTTCGATGACCGTCGTCGAGACGAGCACGTCGATCTCCCCGCCCCGGAAGGCCGACATGGTCGCCTCCTTCTCCTTGGCCGGGACCCGGCCGTGCAGCAGCGCCAGGCGCAGCCCGCGCAGCTCGGTCGACTCGAGGCGCTGGAGCTCCTCCTCGGCCGAGCGGGCCTCGACCTTCTCGGACTCCTCGATGAGGGGGCACACGACGTACCCCTGGTGCCCCGCGGCAACTTCGGACCGCACCCGCTCCCACGCCGCTGCCTCTGCCATGGGGCCGCGGGCCCATGAGGTCTCGATCGGGGTACGCCCGGGCGGGAGCTCGTCGAGCACCGTCATGTCGAGGTCGCCGTAGACGGTCATGGCCGCGGTGCGGGGGATGGGGGTCGCCGTCATGACCAGGACGTCGGGATCAGTCCCCTTGCCCCGCAGCGCCGCCCGCTGCTCGACACCGAAGCGGTGTTGCTCGTCGATCACCACCAGCCCCAGTGCTGAAAAGGTCACCTCCTCGGTCAACAGGGCGTGGGTGCCGATGAGCACGTCGACATCGCCGCTGGCCAGCGCCGCGTGCAGCCGGGACCGCTCGCCGGCGGTGGTGCGGTTGGTGAGCAGCTCGACCCGCAACGGGCGCTCGTCGAACAGCGACTCCCCGGCGTCGCTCACCATCAGCCCCTCCAGCATTCGCCGCACGACGATGGCGTGCTGTTCGGCCAGCACCTCCGTCGGCGCCATGAGCGCACCCTGGTAGCCGCCCTGCACCGCCATCAACAGCGCGGTGACCGCCACTACCGTCTTGCCCGAGCCGACGTCCCCCTGCAGCAGGCGGTGCATCGGGTGGGGCCCGGCGAGGTCAGCCGCTATCTCGGCCACGGCCCGCCGCTGCGCCTTGGTGAGGCTGAACGGCAGGCTCCCCCAGAAGCGGTCCACCAGCGGGCCGTCCACCTGGTGGCGCAGGCCCTTGGCCTCGCGCTCGACGGCCCGCTTGCGCATGACCAGCGTGAGCTGCAGGCGGAGCAGCTCGTCGATCACGAGGCGCCGGCGTGCCTCGCGGGCGTCGCCCATCGTGTCGGGGGCATGGATCTGGCACACCGCCCGGCTCCGGTCGATGACGCCGAGCGTCTCCCGCCACTCGTCGTCGAGCGGGTCGGCCACCTCCCCCGCCCTGCGCAGGGCCTCCTCGACCAGGCCGCCGAGGTCCCAGGTGGTGAGGCCGGCCTTCTCCGACTGTGGGTAGATGGGGATGATCCGTCCGGTCTTGTCGCCGATCAGGTCGACCACGGGGTTGGTCATCTGGCGACGGCCGCGGTAGGTCTCGACCTTGCCGAAGAACACCGCCTCGGTGCCCACCGGGAGCTGCCGAGCCCGCCATCCCTGGTTGAAGAAGGTGCAGCGCAGGTAGCTCGACCCGTCGAAGACGTCGAGCTCCACCAGCGCCCGCCCCTGGCGGGTGCGGCGGGTGCTGTTGCGCTTGACCCTGGCCAGCACCATCGCCTCCTGCCCCACCGCGATGTCACGGATCATCGCCTGGTTCGTGCGGTCGATGTACCGGCGGGGGTAGTGGGTGACCAGGTCGAAGACGGTCTCGATCGGTGGATCGAACAGCGCCAGCGCCTCGCCCTTCTTGGGCCCCACGCCGGCCAGCCGGGTGACCGGGATGTCCTTCAGCGAGGACAGGGTGCGGGCCACTGCGACGAATCTAGAACAGCGCCTTCTTTGCGGCGCCGTCATCCGACCCCGGCTGGCGGCTGTCCCTCGCTGCCGGGCGGCGTGGACCTATGAAGTTTTCAATGTGCAAGCGGACCGCCGTGGTGGACGACGGAGCCGACGGCGCCGGCTCCGGCCATATGGCGGCCCTGTTAGGCCAGTGCCTCAGCCGCCCCTGCCCCGCCACCGGGGAGTGGGGGGATGGCCGGGATGGTCGGGGTGCTCGGGGGGAACGAAGCGGCGCCGGCCGGTGCCGGCCACCAGCTGCCAGTTGTCGTTGGTCTTGAGCCGGTGGCACGCCCGGCACAGCCCGTCGAGTTCGTCAAGGCGGGTGCGGCCCACGTTGGCATAGCCCAGTCGGTGGTCGATCTCGACGAAGCGCTCGTTGTCACAGGCGACGTTGGTGCAACAGGGGCTCATGAACTGCATGGCCGTGGCCATGGCCTCGGTGGCTCTTCGCCCCAGGTGGGTCACGTTGGCCACGTCGAGGCCGTTGGTGATGACGGCCTTGACCACGGCGTCGGGCCACAGCTCGCGCACCGTTGCCACCGGCACCGGCCCCACGCCTGCGATGTCACACAGCTCGTCGCCCACCGCGTAGCCCCGCAACAGCGCCGACTGGTCGACCCGCACCATGATCTTGGCCGCCGGCACCACCCGCCCCCCGCAGCGGCAGCGCCCCCGCATCTTGGCCCGCCGCTCCCGCCGGGGCGGTGGTGTGGGCGGTGGCTCGCCCCGGATGGCGGCCAGCAACTGGTCGTAGAGCAGGTCGTGGCCGGCGTACTCGTGGCCGGCGTGTTCGCCGCCGGCGTGGCCGCGCCGGGCCTCGCCGGCCTCGTCACCGTCACCCTCACTGCGAGCCCGTGGGTCGCCGGCGCCGGCACCATCAGGCTCGAGCGGGGCAGCACCCCCGTCCCCGTCCCCGTCGCCGTCCTCCTCCTCACCGGGGCCTTCAGCGGCGGTGCCATCAGCGTCGTCGAACGGACCGCCGGCGTCCCCACCCTCGCCGCCGGCCTCACCGCCGCTCATGTCACCGAAGAGCAACAACGTGACCAGGGCCTCGACCATGTAGGCCTGGTGGGGGTCGGACCGTCCCTCGGCCCTGGCCCTGGCGAACACCGCGTCTGCCTGCTCGCGCACCGCCGCCAGCACCAGCGCCAGCACCGATGTGGGCATGCGGGCGAACAGCTCACTCATCCCCCCGCCGGCGTCGCGGTGGCCGAAGGCCATCTCGCCGGCGATGCGCTTGCGCCGGGCCTCGGGGTCCTCGGGCTTCTTTCCGGCCAGGCGGATCTTTCGGCACTCGGCCCGCAGCTGGGTCGTGGTCTCCCGCGCCGCCAGCGCCAACAACCGCTCCTGCTCGCCCGGCACCCGGGCCGACGCGGTGGCGATCTCGTTGGCCTGGGTGGCGGTGAGCTCCCCCGACACCAGGGCCTGCCTCGTCACCGCCAGCTCGTCGTCGGCCACATAGCGGGCCGTCTCGATGACCTTGCCCGCCTCCCAAGACGTCGCCTTGGTTGCATCGGCCAGCCACCGTTCGGCGGTGGGGAACCCGGCGGCCCGGCAGTGGCCAGTCTCGGCCACCCGGCCGGCGGCCAGGGTCTTGGCCGCCATGGCCAGCCGCTCGATCCGCGCCCCGGTCAAGGTGATGGCAGCAGCCTCTGGACCCGACAGACCAGCGACGTCGAGCCCGGCCACCAACGAGGACAGCTCCTC
>JAHWJQ010000224.1 GCA_019348305.1 Actinomycetota bacterium | reverse complement strand
GGTAGGGGAGCCGCCTCCGGTGCCGAGTCCAACCGCGACAGCACTACATGTCAGCAGGAACAGGTCCGACGAGGAGTCGCGTGCACACCGCCCCGTGAGGCGCCGCCCGAAGCGGCTGGACCAGTTACCGGGCCCACTCAGTCTCGTGTAACGATGTCAGCGCGCGGGATGAACCCCTGCCACACTCGCGGGGGAGCGAAACGTCCCAGGGTCCGGGCTGGTGGCAGGCGAGCGACGGGAAGTGGTACCCGCCGACGGCAACCAGCGCCACGCCAATAGACGACAACGCCCACCTCATCGTTACCATCTTCACCTGCGGGTTGTGGGCTTTGGTCTGGTTGATCATTGCCGCAATGCAGAAGGAACACCGGATGATGCTGAGTGTGGACGAGTATGGCTACGTGCGATTCTCGCCGCTGAGCTAACCGCGCCAGCGCCTGACCCTCCGGGGTTGTCGCGAACCGCGCCGTCCGTGGGGCGGGCGAGGAACGGCTCGGCCGCGAGATCCAGGCGCGGCGCCGCCGCGCATCTTCGCCCCGGCGGGCGTTTGGCGGCTCTAGCCCTCCCTGGTCTCCTCCTCGGCCTCTTCCAACTCCCGCTCCAGTGACTTGACCGATTCGATCCCCTTGCCCTGCCGGCGGTTGTACAGGCCGTTGAGGCCGAACAGCACGGCGGAGACCGCGATGAGCTGCCAGCGGTACTCATCGAGGAAGCCCGTCACCGCTTCTATGGGCGCCTCGAAGATGTTGCCGAAGCCACGCAGGAGCACCATGGCGGCGATGGTCCCGCCGATGTTGAGGACCAGGAAGAGCCACGCCGGCATCGAAGAGGCGCCGGCCAGCATGCAGATCAAAGCGTTGGGGAACAGCGCCACCATCGGCCACGAAGCCTTGGCGAAGCCCCGCTCCATGAACCGCACCATGTTGCCGCTGTCGCCCATCTTGCGCTCGAGCCAGCGCACGCCGGCGTCGCCGTACCAGCGGCCCAACAGGTAGAACAGCGGGTCGGAGAAGACCTGGCGGATGGTGCCCACGATGTAGAACGGGATGGGGTCGGTGTGGGGCACCACCAGGGCCAGGTAGCGCTTGCGGGTGTTGAGGGCGATCAACCAGAGGGGGTGACGCTCGACGAGGCCGGCGGCGAAGATGTCACCGGCGTAGGCGAGGGCGGTGAGCGCCACGATGGGCACGAGCAGCAGGTACAGCCGGCGCCGGCTCGGACGGGTAGGGGCCGCCGCCTCGGACTCCATCACCGGCTGACGCTAGCAAGGCCGGCAACGGGTCCCCCTCCACGGCAGTCACGACGCGTAGGGTGCAGCGGAGTGAGCCGCCGCCAGCGCTGGACATTGGGCGCCGTGGCCGGCCTCGTCGGAGTGGTCGCCCTGGCTGCCCTCGTCGCCGGCGGATCGAGCCGCGATGGGCGCGACCAGCGCCTGTCGGTAGAGGCGGGGACGGCCGAAACCACGACCACCGAGGCGCCGCCTTCGACCGACACCACGGTGGCGCTGGTGCCCGTCACGACCGGCGTCCCCGTCCCCACCACCCCCACCACGAGCTCTGCCGCCAGCGGGAACGTGAGGGTCAGCGCGGCGCCGGCTGCCTCCCCGCCCGCCGCCGCCCCCGCCGGTCCGCCGGCAATCGGCGCCGACGGTGCCGTGCTGGCCCCACCGAACCCCCCGCCTGCGACCCGCGCCATCGACAAGGCAAAGGGCTGCCGCTCAGCGGTCGACCCAGGTTGGAAGATCGTCGACTGCGGCGCCCTACGCACCAGCGGGACGGTGCTGGTCTGGCTGGTGGAGAGCCGCGGCAAGGGGCTGCGGGCTCTGGTGCTCAAGGAGCAGGCGCCCGGCCAGTGGGCGACTGTGCTGAGAGCGGCGGACGACGACGGCAGTCGCTTCTCTTCGATCGGTGTGCGCGGCGAGGACGCGTCGGGTGACGGCCAACCCGAGCTCGGCTTCGGGTTCCACCGCCGCGGTCCCGACCGGGTGTTGGCCCTCGACCTCGTCGACGCCTCGGGCGCGGTCGGGCTGCACCGCGAGCTTCCGCAGGGCTCGGTGACGCTGTCGAAAGGCGAGCTCGTCACCTGGGCGGCTACCGGCGACGGCCGGGCCCAGCGCTCGCTCATCCGCCACGCCGGCGGCGCCTGGCGGATCGTCGCCAGCGAGGCCGTGGATCGCACGGCGGTGCCCCCGAGCATGGTGTAGTGCCTCGTGAGGCGGCCTCACGATGAGAGGGTTCCTGCTCTATCGTTCAAGGGTGACCGTCGACCGCGTCCTCGTCCCGGCCGCAACCTAGGGAGCCATGGCGACCAACCGAGACCTCATCGGCCGGGAACGCGTCAACGACATCGAGGCCATCCTCGCCATCACCAACACAGACGTCGACGCCGTCGCCTCAGCCGTCGCCGACAACTCCGACGCAATCTTCACCTGGGACTACGAAAAGGGCGCGCGGGCGAAGCTCAACCGCCTGTACGAGAAGGCCAAGACCTCGATGTGGAATGGCGAGACCGACCTGCCGTGGCACATCGAGGTCGACCAGGAGGCGGTGGTGGTGGCCAATGCCGGCGGCACCGTCGGGTTGCAGGGGGGAATGGACCTCACGGGCACGCCCATGGCCCGCTGGGGTGACAAGGAGTGGATCGAGTTCGGGGTGCAGAGCCAGAACTGGATCCTCAGCCAGTTCCTCCACGGCGAGCAGGGGGCGCTCGTCTGCACGGCGAAGATCGTGGAGACGGTGCCGTGGATCGACGCCAAGTACTACGCCTCGACCCAGGTGATGGACGAGGCCCGCCATGTCGAGGTCTTCGCCCGCTATCTCGACACCAAGCTCTCGGGCCACTACCCGATCAACGCCCACCTCAAGATGCTGCTCGACGACATCATCGCCGACAGCCGCTGGGACATGACCTATCTCGGGATGCAGATCATGGTCGAGGGACTGGCGCTGGCTGCCTTCGGGTTCATCCAGCAGCTGACGACGGAGCCTCTGCTCAAGCAGCTCCTTCGCTACGTGATGAGCGACGAGGCCCGCCATGTGGCGTTCGGGGTGCTGTCGCTGCAGGAGCACTACCAGCAGCTCACGGTGTCCGAGATCCGGGAGCGCCAGGAGTTCGCCTTCGAGGCCGCAGTGCGCATGCGGGACCGCTTCTTGCAGCAGGAGGTCTGGGAGCGGATGGGCATCTCGCCCAAGCTGGCGGTGCCACTTGTCCTGCAGGCGCCGGAACGGATGCTCTTCCAGACGATGGTGTTCTCCAAGATCGTGCCCAACTGCAAGAAGCTGGGGCTGCTCGACGCCGCCGACGGGTGGTTGCGCAAGAAGTTCCAGGAGCTCGGTGTCATCCACTTCGAGCACTGGGCCGACACGGGCGAGGAGTACGAGATGTTCCAGCTGGCCAACGGCGAATCGGACACCAGCGCCGCCTGACCTGGTGCGTCCTCGACCACGGCCGCCGTGGGGTGGGGGCCCCACGTTGCGGAGGAGCGTGGGGTTGGGGCCCCACGCGGGCAAGCGACCGCGATCTAACGTCTCTCCGTGGCCCCGGCGTCGGATCCCGACTTCCTCGTTCTTCATGCCCTGCGTCTGAAGGGTTTCGCAGACACGCCGGCGGTCGCCTCGTGGGCGGGCCTCGACACCGAAGAAGCCGGGGACCACCTCGACAAGGCGGCTGCCGCCGGCCATGCATCACGGCGCGAGGGGCGCATCACGGGGTGGGCCTTGACACGGGAGGGCCGAGCCCGCCACGCCGAGCTCGTGGCCGAGGAGCTGGACCGGACGGGGGCCCGTCCCGCCGTGG
>JAHWJQ010000223.1 GCA_019348305.1 Actinomycetota bacterium | reverse complement strand
GGCCTCCACGGCGGCGGGGTCGGTCACATCGGCGGGCACCGCGGTGGCCCGACCTCGGGCCTCGCCTATCTCCTCGACCAGGGAGTCGAGGGCGGCGCCATCGCGGGCGGAGACCACGACCCGGGCCCCACCACGGGCGAGCTTGACGGCGGTGGCCCGCCCGATCCCGCTCGATGCTCCCATCACGACGACGACCTGGTCCGCCAGGGGCTTGAGAGCGATCACCCCCCACCGCTACCCGGCTAGAGGCGCAGACGAACGCCCTGTTGCTCACCCACCAGTGGAGAACCGCCACGACGCCGGCTTCGTCTGGGGCGGCGTGCCGTCCATCGCTGCTCCGGTGGAGTCGTAGCCGGGTTGGACGCCGGCGTCGGGGCCGCGGTCCTGGTTCCCCCGCTCTGGGGGGCCGCTCGGGCCCTGGTTCCCCCGCTCTGGGGGGCCGCTCGGGCCCGCGGTCGGCCCCTCCAGGTAGGTCCAGTCAGGCTGCTTGAGGTACTGCCGCCCGTCGTAGGTCGCCACCCCGTCGTGAAGATCGACGATCTTCGGCAGCTGGATCGGCCGCGGCCTGGGGCACCGCCGAAGCTCGAGGTGCTGGGCGAACTCCTCGGGGAAGCTGCGCAGCACGCTGGCCACGACCTGACGCTCCTCCACGGCGAGGAAGCACCGGTTGCCGTCGGTCACCTTCCCGAGCCAGGCACCGATCGTCTCGATGTCGGAGTCGTCGGCCACCCCCGCCTCGACCTTGGTGAGCAGTTCTGTGATCGCCCCTGATCCCAGCTTGCACGGCGGGCACTGGCCGCAGGACTCCACGTAGAGGAACCGGGAGAACATCCGTGCCACTTCGACCATGCAGGCGGTGTCGTCGAACACGATGAACCCGCACGAGCCGAGCCCGCTGCCGATGGCGCTGAGGCCCTCGTACGACATCGGGGTGTCCAGGTCCTCGCCACGCACGCCCGGATTGGCGACCCCCGAGAACACCGCCTTCACCGTCCGCTGATCGGCGGGCCCGCCACCGACGCGGTCGATCACCTCGCGTAGCGGCGTCCCAGCCTCGACCTCAGCCACCCCGGGTGCGGTGACGTCGCCGACCACGGTGCACACGAAACGCCCCGGTGTGTCCGCGGTCCCCATGGACCGGAACCAGTCGGCCCCCCGGCTCAGGATGTGCGCCACGTTGGAAAGCGTCTCCACGTTGTTGACCAGCGTGGGGTTGGGCCGCTGCTCCTCGCTCGAGGAGATTGTGCCTGCGCCCGCACCCCAACCCGCCTGCGGGACCGTCGCGAAGAGGCCGTGCTCGTAGGGCGGCAGTACCCGGGGCAGCGGCGGGTTGCCCTCGATCACCTCGAGCATCGCCTTTTCTTCGCCGAACAGGTACTCGTCGGGCCCTCGCACGACCGTGATGCGGCAGTCGTGGCAGACGCCGGCTTCCTGGAGCTCGACGATGGCCCGCTCCACCCGCTCGATCTCATGTTCGAAGCGGTCCTTGATGCAGATGAAGGCCTCGGCCGCTTCCACCGCCAGCGCAGCGATGATGACCCCCTCCACCAGCTGGTAGGGATTGGCCCGCAGCAGCGCCCGGTCCTTGAACGTCCCCGGCTCGCCCTCGGCCCCGTTGCAGACCACGTAGCGGGTGCCTTCCGTCTGGGCCGCGATGCCGGCCCACTTGCGCCCGGTGGGGAAACCGCCGCCGCCACGGCCTCGCAGGCCGGACCTCGTGACCTCGTCGATGACCCAGCTCCTGCCTCGCTCGACGGCACGCTCGAGCCCGACGAGGCCGTTGCCGCTTTCCAGGTACTCCTGCAGCGAGGCCACCGACACCAGGAGGTAGGGGTCTCGTGGTTGGCGCTGATCCATCTGCACCGCGTAGCACGACCGAGCGGGTCTTCGCTGGAGTGAGGCAGGACCCGACGAAGTGTCCCCCTCACTGAGGGGCGGTGAGCGAACCGACTCCTGAGCTGTCGGCAGGAACGAAGAGGCGCCATGCTGCCGGGTGGAGACGCCACGACCTGCTGGCGCTCGACCCGCTGGGCTCGCCGTCGGCGACGTAGGGAATGGCATCGCCGAGGACGCGCAGCGCCGTGCCCCTCTCGCTCACCACCCCGTCCGCCTCAGCGAGGCCGCGGGAACGGAGTGCGGCGGCCAGCCTGAGGCGAGAGACGTTGCCGGAGGCCGCTGCCACGATGACCTCAGCGAGGCCGTCGTCGGGGTGGGCATCGGGCCACACCACGGTGCCGCCGCCGATGGTCCGCCCGTTGCCTATGCCTACGAAGAGCACGTTGCCGTCGACCAGGACCTCGCCGTCCAGCTCCACCCGCACCCGCCAGCCCAGTTCGCGGGCGCCTGCCCACGCCGCGCCCAGTCGGTAGGCCAGCCGTCCCAGCACCGGCTTCAGGGGCGCGGCGTGCCTCACGGCGACGCCGCCGACTCCACCGTGCACGGCGTTGACGGCCACGGCGCCGGCATCGTCAACCAGCAGGTCGAAGGCCCGGAGGCGTCCCGCCAGAACGACGACGGCGGCCACCTCGGCGTCCAAGGGAATCCCCACAGCACGGGCGAAGTCGTTGCCGGTGCCCAGGGGCAACAGCCCCAGGGGTGTGTCAGCCAGCAGGCCTTGCTGCCAGAGGCGTTGTGCAACCAGGTTGAGCGTTCCGTCACCACCTGCCGCGACAACTGTTGCGCCGCGGAGGTCCTGGAGCGACTGCTCGAACTCCTCCGGATCGCCAACGTCCACCGCCACCACTTGCTGCGGCCCCGTACTCAGCACCTCCAGGGCCGCGTCCAGCCCGTCGATGCTGCCGGCGCGACGGTTGGCCACCACGACCACGGCTGGCTCCGCTGACCCCTCAGCGCTCACTGTGCCTCGCCCCTGGTGCGGCGCGGTTCAATCCTCGCGGTGCGCCGGACGTCTGCTGGGCGCTTCGCTCGAGCGACCCAGCTCGGGCATCCGGGCCCCGTGCACCGGATGGGGCCCCACGCGATCACGCCAGGACCAAGCCGACTCCAGCACGAGACACACCGCCTGCGTCTCGAACTGCGCGCTCTGGGCTGCAGCCGCGGCGAGGTCGATGAGCAACTTCCCCTTGAGGAACGGACGCCCATTCCGTTGTCCCCAGCGGCCGTACCGAACTCGACGACCCAGCGTCAGCTCCCACGGTCCATAAAGACACCACCGCCGTCCAGGAACGTCATGGATGGCAAAGAAACCGCCGCCGCCCTGCCACACGATCCGGCGAAAGACGGTCTCGTCGACGATGAACATGTCAGGCTCCGCCAGCTGCGGCCAGAGCTCTCGTACGCCGGCGGAGTAGCTCTGGCGCTTCTCCTTCACATCGAGGGTCACGGATCTGCCTCGATAGGTGAAGGCAAAATCGAGCGAGTCCACCCGGTCGGTGAAATCCTCGAGCTCTTTGAACCGCGGCTCCTGGGCGAGTTTCGTCGCCACCTCCCGTTCGACCGGTCGCGCCGCGGCCAAGTCGGCTTCCCAGTCCTCGGGCCGCCGGTCTCTGCTCATTCCACCAGCGTAGGGACTCGGTGCCCGCTGTAGAGCCCATCCTGAATCACACACGCCGGCACTCACCTTCATCGTCGTCCCCGCGATCTGGGCTGTCGCCCTGTCCGTTACCGATATCGCAGTGCTCGAAGAGCCGCAGGACCGTGAGTGGGGAGACGCTCGCGCGAAGCAGGAGACACCGATCCTCGGGATTCCACGCTGGCGGTCATCAGCTGGTTCATCCCCATCGTGAGCCTCTGGTGGCCGTATGAATCTCTCCGGGACTGCGTCCCGTCCGACGCCACGCCCACTCGGAAGCGGAATTCTCCGTTG
>JAHWJQ010000222.1 GCA_019348305.1 Actinomycetota bacterium | reverse complement strand
AGATCACCCAGGAGACCTCCATCGGAGCGAACCTCCGGCGCATCTTCGCGGTGACGGGGGAGGGGACGCTGCACTGGATGCGCGACCGCGAGCGCCTGCTGGCTGATGCCGCCGCCCTTACCAGGACGAAGCCGGACGAACTTCCGGCTGCCATCGAGCGGCTGCTCCAGCGCCAAAAGGGCCTCGACGACGAGCTCAAGGCCCTCCGCGCGCAGGTCGCGGCGGCCCAGGGCAAGGCCATGGCCGCCCAAGCCGACGACGGCGTCGTCGTGGCCCGCCGCGACGGGCTGTCGCAGGACCAGCTCCGCGACCTCGCGGTGAGCGTGCGCAGCCAGCCCGGCATCCGGGGGGCGGTCCTGGTCGGCACTCCCGACGGGGAACGGGTGGCGGTGGTGGCCACCGTGGCCAAGGACAGCGGGCTGGTGGCGGGGGAGCTGGCGGTCGCCGCGGCACGCACCACCGGGGGCGGGGGCAACCCCAAGGCCGCCGATCTGGCCGTGGCCGGCGGTAAGGATGTGTCGAAGATCGACGACGCCGTCGCCGCTGTCAAGGCCTTGTTGTCGCGTTGAGGGTGGTCGGTATCGACCTCGGGACCAAGCGCATCGGCCTCGCCGTGAGCGACAGCGGGGGCCTCGTGGCCACGCCGTATGAGGTCGTCGAGCGGGGACGCGACCGTGCCGCCGACCGGCGCCGGCTGGCCGCGCTGGTCGAGGAGGTGGACGCCGAGCGGGTGGTGGTGGGGCTGCCGCTGTCGATGGACGGCTCGCTCGGCCCCGCGGCGCGGGCGGCGCTGGACGAGGTGGCCGCCCTCCGGGAGGTCCTGGCCGTGCCCGTCGAGACCTTCGACGAGCGGCTGACGACGGTGTCGGCCGACCGGGTCCTCGGGCACAACAAGATGAAGGCCGGCGCCCGGCGCCGGGTGGTGGACAAGGTGGCCGCCGCGGTCATTTTGCAGGCGTGGCTGGACAGCCGGGAGAGACGACGATGACGCAAAGGGGCCACGGCGACGACGGTGGCTACGAGCCCTTCCCGGAGCCGAGGCGGGGCCGGGCCGGCAAGGTGCTGGCCGTTCTGGGCGTGCTGGTGGCCGTCGCGCTCGTCGCCGCCGGCCTCGTGGGCCTGAACTACCAGCGCCAGGTCGACCCGGCCGGCCCCCCGGGGGAGCCGGTCAAGGTGACGATCCCGCTGGGCTCGAGCACCCGGCGCATCGGGGTGATCCTCGACGACCAGTCGGTGATCACCAGCGCCCGGGTGTTCCGCATCTACACCAGGATCAACGGCGGGGGACCGTTCCAGGCCGGCGAGTACACCTTCCGGCGGAACATGTCCATGGGCGAGGCCGTCCGCGTCCTGTCGAAGGGCCCTGAGATCAAGTTCGAACGCCTCACTGTGCCCGAGGGGCTGACCCTGCCCCAGATCGGCGCCCAGGTGGGCGAGCTCGACGGCCGTTCCGCCGAGGCCTTCTTGGCCGCCGCGGCCAGCGGCAAGGTGCGGTCGCGGTACCAGCCAGCCGGCGTCGACAAGCTGGAGGGGCTGTTGCTGCCCGAGACGTTCAACGTCGAACCGAAGGACGACGAGGCCACCATCCTGGCCCGGATGGTGAGCGCGTTCGACGAGACGGCGAGCGGCCTCGACTACGACGACGCCGAGTCCAAGGTGGGCCTGACCCCCTATCAGGCCATCGTCGTCGCCTCGCTGGTCGAGCGGGAGACGCGCTTCGACGAGGAGCGAGCGAAGGTGGCATCGGTCATCTACAACCGGCTGAAAAAGGGGATGCTCCTCCAGGTCGACGCCACGGTGATCTACGCGCTGGGCAAGTCGGCCGACCGCAACGTGAGGGTCCTGTTCAAAGACCTCGAGGTGGACTCGCCCTACAACACCTACAAGGTCAAGGGCCTGCCCCCGACGCCGATCGCCGCGCCCGGTCGGGCCTCGCTGGAGGCGGCGCTCAACCCCGAGCCCGGGCCGTTCCTGTTCTACGTGGTCACGGAAAAGGACGGCCGCCACTCCTTTGCCACCACCGAGGCCGAGCACGCCGCCAACATCCGCAAGGCCGAGGCCAACGGCGTGCGGTGATCAGCGCCAGCACCAGGCTGGCCGGGGTGATCGGAGACCCGGTGCGCCACTCGCTCTCCCCGGCGATCCACAACGCCGCTTTTCGCGAGCTCGGCCTCGACTGGGTGTACGTGGCTTTTCCTGTCAACGCCGGGGCGGCCGGAGAGGCGGTGGCGGCCATGCGCACCCTGGGCATCGCCGGGCTTTCCGTCACCATGCCGCACAAGGCCGACGTCATCCCCGCGCTGGACGACATGTCACCCACTGCCGTCGCCCTGGGGGCGGTCAACACCGTCTACCGCCGGGGCGCCCTGCTCGTGGGGGAGAACACCGACGGCGCCGGCTTCCTCGACGCCCTGCGCTTCGACGAGGGCTTCGACCCGGCCGGCGCCCGCTGCGTCGTCCTCGGTGCCGGCGGCGCCGCCCGCGCCGTGATCCTGGCCCTGGCCCAGGCCGGCGCGTCCGACATCGCCGTCATCAACCGCACCCCGGCCCGCGGCGCCAAGGCAGCCAAGCTGGCCGGGCCCCGGGGCCGGCCGGGGACGCCCGAGGACATCCTGCGGGCCCAGGTGGTGGTCAACGCCACCCCCCTCGGCATGGCCGGGCCATACGCCGGCGACGTGCCCGTGGACATCGACTTCCTGCGCTCCGACCAGATCGTGGTCGATCTCGTCTACCAGCCGGCCCGCACGCCGCTCTTGGTGGCGGCCCGCCAGCGGGGGGCCGTCCCCGTCAACGGTCTGGGCACCCTGATCCACCAGGCCGCCCACGCCTTCCGCCTGTGGACGGCGCTCGATCCACCGCTCGAGGCGATGTCTGCCGCCGCCCTCGGAGCGCTGGCCGGACTCATGGGGCTGTCGGTGTCGCTGCCGACCATGGCGTGGCTGGCGGTGGGCGCCGCCGTGGTGGGCTTCGTGGTGCCCGACACGCTGGCCCGTCGTGCCGCGATGGAGCGCCGGGCGGCTTTTCGCCAGGCCCTGGCCTTCTTCCTCGATCTGGTCATCGTGGTCCTGGCCGGCGGCGCCGGGGTGGGATCGGCACTGCGCCAGGCGTCCGAGGCCGGCGACGGCTGGGCCTACGTGCAGATCCGAGGAGCGCTGTCCTCGGCCCGGGTCCGGCGGGAACCGCCGTGGGTGACCCTTGGACAGCTCGGTGCCGAGGTGGGCGTGTCCGAGCTCGAGGAGCTGGCTGCCGCCGGCTCGCTGGCCGAGCGGGAGGGGGCATCGGTGCGCCAGTCCCTCGCCGCCAAGGCGGCGTCCATCCGTGACCACCAGCTGGCCGACGTGGAGGCCGCCGCCTCGTCGGCCACCGTTCGCATGGCCGCACCGCTGGTGCTGCTCGGCCTCGGCTTTTGCGCCTTCATCCTCTACGGCGCCCTCAACAGCATCTTCCTGGCTCCGTGATCGCCGCACCGTCAACCAACGAAAGGAGCACTGTCATGGCCGAGCTTCATCTCCTGCGCTGCTACTGGGACGCGCTGCGCTCCCGCCTCGGCGCCCGCCACCACGACCAGCGGGGCATCACCACCCTGGAGGCGGTGCTGTGGATCGGCGGCCTGGCCGTGCTGGCCATCGCCTCGGTGGCCATGATCACCGGCAAGGTCAACCAGGCCACCAACAACATCCCCACCGGTCCCTAGGCCGCCCGCCGGCGGTGTCGCCGAATCATCGGCCCATGGTCGGGAGCCGCCGCGTGCCGGCGCCCCGCCGGAAGGCGTGGCGCGCCCGGGGGGAGGCGGGCGTGGCCACCCTCGCAGTGGTCCTGGCCATTCCCGCCCTG
>JAHWJQ010000221.1 GCA_019348305.1 Actinomycetota bacterium | reverse complement strand
ACACCCTGTCGCTGAAGGAGGGCTGGTTCGCCCGAGTCGAGGCCCCGGCCCGGCCCCGGCCCGCCACGCTCACCAAGGCGGCGATGGCCCAACTCAGCGGTGGCGACCGCCTGCGCTACGAGGAGGAGCGCAGCGTGTGGCACGCCAACCTGGGCCCGGTCCTGACGCCGCAGATGGACACCGTCATCGCCGAGCTCGACGAGATCATCGAGTCCAACCGCCAGGACGGCGACAAGGTCAAGAGCTCGGCGCTGCTCGACGCCTACCCCGGCCTGGGCAAGACCACCCTGGCCGTCATGTTCGCGGCCGGGTTCCACCGCCGGCACGTCGCGCTCTACGGGCCGTCCACCGCCGAGGGCCACCAGCGGGTCCCGGTGGCCTACATCGGGCTGACGTCGAACACCTCGATGCGCAGCCTCAACTCGATGCTGTGCCGCTTCTACGGCCATCCTGGAGCGGACAAGGGCAACGCCATCCAGCTGGGCCACAGAGCAGCCGACTGCGTGCTGTCCTGCCAGACCAAGCTGGTCATCGTCGACGACGTCCACTTCCTTGACATGAACCGACGGGACGGCCGCGAGGTGGCGAACCACTTCAAGTGGCTCTCCAACCAGTTCCCGGTGACCTTCCTCTTCGTGGGTGTGGGCCTGCGTGAGCGCGGCCTACTCACCGAGGGCCTGACGGCGAGGGACGCGGCGATGGCGCAGACGGCTCGACGCTGGACGACGTTGTCGCTGCCGCCCTTCGAGATCCAGACCCAACAGGGCCGGCGCACGTGGCGGCGGCTCTTGCTCGCCATCGAAAAAGACATCGTCCTCTCGGACAAGCGCCCGGGCATGGTGGCCGAGGAACTCCTCGACTACCTCTACGCCCGCAGCACCGGTCACTTCGCCTCCCTCATGACCCTCGTCGTGAGAGGGTGCCGGCGGGCCGTCCGCACCGGGGAGGAGCGACTGACCAAGGACCTGCTCGACGGCGTCCGCAACGACGAGGCCGCCGAGCTGGCCCGCCGGGAGTTGGTGGCTGCCTTCGAGAACGGATTGCTGTCGGCCCGTAGTTCTGCCGCCGGGGCGGCTTGAGTCCTGCCCCCGTGCGGCGCCTGCCCATCCGACTGGCCCCGATCCTCGGAGAGTCCCTCGACAGCTGGATGGCCGCCTACGCCGCTCGCCTGACCGTTCCTGTGGGGCACCTGGCTGCGGCCGTGGGCGCGGAGCCCGCTTTCGCCCAGCAGCGCCCGCTGTCCATCGCCCTCGGCCGGAGCATCGACACCGTTCTGCTCGCCCACGCGACTGGGGTGGCACCAAAGGAACTGGTGTCGCTGTGGCGACCCCTCGACCGCTACGTCGAGCTCGTCCACAGGCGACTGGGCAACAGCTGGGGCGCCAGGGCCGTCCGGCCCATGGCCTGGAGCCGCTTCTGCCCCAGCTGTCTGGCCGAGAGCGGTGGGCGGTGGCTGGCCGCCTGGCGTCTGCCCTGGTGCCTGGCCTGCGCCACCCATACCAGCCTGCTGGCTTCGGCCTGTCCCGCCTGCGGACGCCGCCAACGGGAACGCCAGTTCAGCGACGAGTTGGATCAGCAGACGTCGGCGTGCTCGTTGCCTCGCCCCGGGGCTGCTGGCCGCGGCGACCACCGTTGCGGATCCGACCTCACCACGGCGAGCGCCGGCCCCGCCCCGACACCCCTTCTTCGCTTCCTCGACGAGCTCGCTCCGCTCATCGACCTCGGTGCCGACGAGGCGGCGCTTGCTCGCGCGCTTGATCGCCTCTGCGACCAGCTCACCGTTGCCCGCCTGCTGGGGCTTGATCCCGCGGCTCTCCGTGGCAGCAGCGCCGACGACGTCACCTCGGCCGCCGCAAATCTCACTCGGACAGCCGAGGTGCTGTCCGAGCGAGGCGGGGCCGATCTCAACCAGCTTGCGACCCGGGACGTCCGCTCCCGACCCCATTCCCTGCCCCGACCCTGGTGCCTCGCCAGCCCGGAGTTGGCCTCTCGCATCCTGACCGTCCGCGATCCTCAGCTGCGGCCCACCGACCGCCTGCGCTGGCGAACGACAACGGCAGGCCGCCGCCCGCAGGACGATCCTGCCGAGTTGGGACGCCACGTGCCCGACGGGCTGTGGGCCGACTGGTCCCTGCGAATGTGTCCGCCTCAGGCGTTGGACTTCGCGTCGTTTCGGGCGGCCGGGGCGGTCGCCCTCCGCCTCCCCGGCTCGAGCGCCCCTCTGGAGGCCCTGTGCAGCCATCGTGGCGAAGGCGCATCCTTCGCCCGCAAGGTCTCGCGAGTGCTGCAAGTGGTCGCTGCCGCCGAGGGTGGCCCAGCCGTCCTGCGGGCGCTGACTCAGCTCAGCGACGGCCTGCGATCCGAAGGCAGCCCCATCGACTACGGGCGGCGACGGAAGCTGGCAGCCGACGCATTCCTCATCGAGCGTGAGGACTGGGCCCGCGTGTGCGCTGCGGCGGGGATTCCCACGGGCGGGGTGCTACGGCTCAATCAGTCCCGCCTCTGGCTGTGGGAGACGCTGAGCGGGGGTCTTCCACACGATGCTCCCGCGACACTGCGGCCCAGTAGTGCGGGACTGGGCGCCTACCACTCCTTCGTCTTACGCCTCCCGGCACGTGCCCTGGCCCTCCTCGACACCCACGCCCGCCGAGTGCTGGATGAGAACGGCTGTGCCGACGAGCCACTGTTGTGGTCACCGCCGATCCACTGGACGGATGTGGTCGAGGAGCTGCCTGGATGCGATCCCGACAGCCTTGATCACACCAAGGTCACGGCTCTCCTCGGGCGGAACCTTCCTCCACGCGAGGTTGCGGCGACGCTGGGGACCACCATCGACCACGTCCGCGTGGTGGCGCGTCGCCACCCCTGG
Organism: Actinomycetota bacterium; assembly: GCA_019348305.1. The sequence goes on along the minus strand of JAHWJQ010000221.1, from coordinate 1,002 downwards.
TTCGCGCGCTCTCCCAGAGTCCCCAACCAGCGAACCCCCCTGCCCGACGAGCTCGGCGGCGATGGCTTACGCGCCCTCGTCGTCGACCAGCGTCGCACCCTGCGCTCCCTGGCCGATGAGTTCGGGGTCAGCCGCCAAGCCGTTCGGCATGCTCTCGAGCGGGAGGACATCCCCGTCCCGCCGGCGTACTCCCATCCCACCTACGACATCGACCCGGCGTGGCTGCGTGCCCAATACGTGGACCGCTGCCGCACCCTGCCGGACATCGCCGCCGAAATGGGAGCTGCCCCCACCACCGTCGCCCGCCTGGCCCGCCAGCACGGCATCGTTCTCCGTGGTCGCGGCGGCGCCAGCCACGCCGCGAGCATGAGCGCGCCCGAGCACCTACCGCAGCCCTTGCCAAGGCGCTCCTCGGCCAGGGCGGCATCCTGCGCGTCCGGCGGTTCCAGGTGTTCGCCCGGGCTCGGTCGCTCGGACACGGCGGTCGCCTGCTTGGAGTGGGCCAAACCGTGCTCCTCACTCAACTGACCAAGCTCGAGCAGGCCTGTGGTGGTGGACTGATCGTGCGATCCCCTCGAGGAGTTGCTGCCCAGCAGCTGACAGCCCTCGGCCATCGCCTGCTGGCCCAGGCCGACGACCACCTCGGCCTCAACCCCGAGGCGCCCCCGGTTCTGCCAGAGCCGCTGGCTGCGGCGCTCTCCCGCCGTGACGCCGATCGCCGCATCGGGCGGTTCAGGGTGGCCGCCAACAAGGCCAGCATCGCTGCCGGGGCCGTCGACCTCGGCATTGACCTCTACACGCTCGACGGCACCATCCGGTGCCTCGAGGCGGCGGTGGGAGGACTCCTTCTCTGCCGCAGCAGCCCGCGCCAGCCGCACCGTGTCACCACTCTCGGGCGCCGCCTTCTGCGCCAGGCTGACGAGCATCTCGCAACGAGCGAGTAGGGATTGCTCATCTTCAGCGTCCGCTACCAGGCCGCTCCACCGACTTTTGCTCATCTTC
>JAHWJQ010000220.1 GCA_019348305.1 Actinomycetota bacterium | reverse complement strand
CCGTACCCGGTGCATCGGCACGGTGCGGACGCCCGGCCGCTCACGGCCACTGCGGCGCAGGTTCACCACGATGGCGCAGTCCATCTCGGGGTTCTCCACGTCGACCCAGCGGCGGTCGACCCGCACCGACGTCGGAAGGTTGGTGGTGGAGTAGAAGCCGGCGGGCAGGACGCCGTCCTGATCGCAGCCCACCAGCTCGGCGTCGACGGTCACGGCCGGGTTGGCCCCGTGGCTCTGCAGCTCGGCCAACAGTGCCATCAACGCCGCCTCGTCCTCTGCGACCACCTCCAGGCGTGCGCTGCTGGCGTCGGTGTTGGTGCGGCCGATGGCCACGTCGAGAACCCGGTAGTCCGCTCCCGCGGCGAGGATCACGTCCATCACCTTGGCGAGGATCAGCGAGTCGATGATGTGGCCCTCGAGCTCGACGACCTCGCTGGCCGCCACCTACGCCGGCTCCCGCGCCGCCTCGGTCGGCTTCGCCACCTGGACCGGCTCGCGGGCCGCCTCGAGCGCCGGCTGCTCCTCGCGGACGTCCGGCTCTTGCGCCGTGGCCTCGGAGATCGGTACCTCGTCCACGCCGACCGTCGGTTCCGCTTTGAGCCCACCGCGCTTTTCGTCGTAGACGTTGCGCAGGATCACTTGCAGGATGCCGGCGGCGGGGATGGCCAGCAGAGCGCCCAGGATGCCGAAGAGCTCGACTCCGATGAGGACGCTGACCAGGACGGCCAGCGGGTTGAGGTCGACCGTGCGCGACATGATCGTGGGCTGCAGCACGTGGTTCTCGAACTGCTGGTACACGACGTAGAAGATGAGGGCGGCGATGCCCTTGGTGGGCGAAGCCAGGAAGGCGACGCCTACGGTCGGTATCGCGCCCAGGGTGGCACCCACGAGGGGGATCAAGTCGGCGAAGGCCACCCACAGGCCCAGCACCCCGGCGAAAGGCACGCCGGCAATGGACAGGAACACGAACGTCGACAGGCCGGCGACGACGCTGATGGCCAGGTTTCCGGCCATGTAGCCGGTGACGGCCTTGCCGCAGTCGGCGGCGAGGTGGCGTACCCATTCACGACGGTTGGGTCCCACCAGGGCGAGGATGCTGTTCGTGAGCTTCGGCGCCTGCAGCACCATGAGGAACGTCAGCACCAGGATGGTGACGAACGCGAAGAGACCACTGGCCAGGCTGCGGGCCACCTCCAGAGCGGGCGCGCCGGCGTTGCGAAGGCTCTCCTGTACCCGGCCCTGGTTGCGCTCGATGTACTCGGCGACGTCGTAGCGCTGCACCAGCTTGCCGATGCTGCCCCGGCCCTGCTTGGCGTTCTCGACGAAGGTCGGGAACTCGGCCACGAACTGGTTGACCTCGCGGACGATGGGCTGGATGAAAGAAAAGAGCATGGCCCCGATCAGCCCGAAGCCCACGAAGAACACGACCACGGTGGCGAGCGAGCGCCGGATACCGTGGCGGCCCAGGAAGTCGACGGCCGGGGTCAAGACGACGGCGAAGAAGCCGGCGACCACGAGCAGGCCGATGATGTGGGCCAGCCGCTGGATCAGCAGCAGCGCGACAAGGGTGGCCAGCACCAGCCCGATGGTGGCGAGGATCGTGCGGACGGGCACCGGCCGGCGGGGCGTCGTCACCATTGATCCGGGCGGCATGGCCATCGGCCGACACCGTACCTCCCGGCCCCGCACCTGCTGGGCGGGCGCGCCAGCGGCAGTAACATCCGCTGGCTCCGCTGAAGCCGGGGCCAACCTCGTCGTCCGACCTTCTCACGGGAGTCGCCGGATGTTCTCTTCCCCCCCTCCCTCCCGCCCCGATCGCAGGCAGTGACGCTCTCACGCCGTCCGGTCGCGGACCTTGATGAGCGCCTGGACGTGGTGGTGGTCGAAGTCGGCGGTGTCCGCTGCGGGCTGCCGGCTGCCGAGGTGGTGGAGCTGCACCGGGTGGTGCTCATCACGCCCTTGCCAGGAGCGCCCGCAGCGGTCGAGGGCGTGGTCGACCTGCGGGGCAATCTGGTGCCGGTCTTCGACCTGCGAGGGCGGCTGGGGCTGCCCCGCCGCCCGCCAATCCTGACCGACCACCTGGTGTTCGCTCGTGTCGCGTCTCGACTGGTGGGCCTGCGAGTGGACCGGGCTGTCGACCTGGTCGGCCTGTCGAGCTCGCGCATCGAAAAGGGCCTCGCTCTTGCCGCGGCCCCCTACGTCAGCGGCGTGGCCCGGCTCGACGACGGGCTCGTGCTGATCCACGACCTCGTTACCTTCCTGTCGGCTGAAGAGGTGGCGGCCCTGGACGACGCTCTTGCCGCGCTCGAGGCTGAGAGCCTGGCGTGACCGCAGGGCGGAGCACGGCAATGGTCGACGCCGCCAAGCTGGTGGCCGCCTACGTCAGCGAGCGATCCGGGCTGAACCTGGGCGGGATGCGCGAGTCCCAATTGATGAGTGGCATCAGCCGTGCCATGCGGAGGGCGGGAGCGACGAGCGCCGACGGGTACCGACGGCTGCTCCAGGCCGAGCCGGCGGAGTTCGAGCGCTTGGTCGGAGCGCTCACGGTGGGCGAGAGCTACTTCTTCCGCGACCCGGCCCAGGTGGGCCTCCTGCGCGACCACCTGCTGCCGGAAAGGGCCGCAGCCCGAGGTGGCGGTCGGCTGCGGGTCTGGAGCGCCGGGTGTGCCACGGGGCAGGAGGCCTACACGCTGGCCATGGTCGCCGAGGAGGCCGGCCTCCATGGCAGGGTGAGCATCCTGGCCACCGACCTGTCGCGGCACGCGCTTTCCGTGGCCCAGGCGGGTGTCTACCGGGAATGGTCCCTGCGCGGCGTCAGCGCCGCCCGCCGCGCCGCTTACTTCCACGCTGTTCGCGATCGTTTCCAGGTCGACGAGCGCTTCGTCGCGCCCGTCGCGTTCCGCCAGCACAACTTGGTCGAGCCTATGGACGAGAGCCGCGACATGGACGTCGTCGTCTGCCGCAACGTCCTCGTCTACCTGTTGCCCGAGGCGATCCACCGGGCTGGCCGGCAGCTCGCCTCGGCGCTGGCTCCCGGTGGGTGGCTGCTCACCGCCCCCGGCGACCCGCCTCTGGATGTCGAGGAGCTGGAGGTGGTTCGCACGCCGGCTGGGTACGCCTACCGGCGCACGGCCACTGGTCGCCGGCACCGCGAAGCCCCGCCCGCCCCCCCGGGGCTCCCGCAGCCCGATCGCGGGCCCCGTCCGGCGCCCCCGCCGGCGGAGAAGCAGGAAGTGGCCCGCGGCCTCGATGACCTCGAGCGGGCCAGGGTGGCCCTCGAGCGGGGCGACTACCCGGCGGCAGCGCGTCTGGCGCGCTCGTTGATCGAGGCGGGCGAGGGCGGGAGCGCAGCGCTGGCGGTGCTGGTGCGGGCCCTGGCGAGCGCGGGAGACCTCGACCGGGCACTGGAGGAAGCGGAGAGCGCTGTGGCGGCCTTCCCCGTGGAGGCCGAGCTCCGCCTCCTCCAGGCTTTGGTGCTGATGGAGGCCGGGCAGCCCGAGCAGGCGGCCGAGGCGGCTCGGGCCGCCGTCTACCTCGACGGCCGGCTGGCGCTGGCCCACCTGGTCCTGGGCCAGGCGGAAGCATCCCGCGACAACACTGTCGCGGCGCGACGCAGCCTGCGCAACGCCGGCGCGCTGTTGCAGGCGATGCCCGAGGATGCGGCCGTCCCTCTTGCCGGCGGCGAGACCGCCGGCCGGTTGGCGGTCATGGCCGCCGCCCAGGAGCGTTGCGTGATCGACCGGGCGGCCGGCGGCGGGCCGGTTCGGAAGAGCGAGCGGCAGCGGTGAGGGCACCGGTCGAACCCGGCGATCCGGACGACCTCGGCGGCGATGTGGTCGCCGTTCTCGAGCGACGGGCCCGGGCGCTGGCTCGGGTTCCCGACCA
>JAHWJQ010000021.1 GCA_019348305.1 Actinomycetota bacterium | reverse complement strand
GCTGTCGCCACCTCCTCCTACCCGGCCACGTCGCTGGCCCGCGCGCTGGTGGAGCGCCAGCTAGCCGATGCGGCCCGCCATGACGACACGCTGGCCTTGGTGCTGCGGCGGCGCTCCCCCGCTCCCACGCTGCCAACCCACATGCTGGCTCCCTTCGTGCACCAGTTCTCGCCCCAAGCCGCGGCCGTGCCGCTGGCCCGGCACCTCCTCCGCGACTGGCTGGAGCGGGTGCCGGTGGAGACGCCGGCCATGCACGACCTCCTCCTCAGCGTCTCGGAGCTCTGTTCCAACGCCGTGCGCCACGCCAGCGGGGCGCCGGGGTCGGTAGCACTGCGGGCATGGGCGGAGATCGACTCGATCCTCATCGAGGTGAGCGACGACGGCTCGTCGCTGGTATGGCCCGAGCAGGTGTCCGACGAGCTCCCCGATCCCGAGTCCGAGCAGGGACGGGGGCTGTTCCTGGTGCGAGAGCTCGTCGACGAGATGATGAGCCGGGTGGAAGACGGCCGGACGGTGGTGCGGGTGGTGAAGCGGGCGGTGATCGGCAGCGATCGGTCGACGACACTCGGCGCCGCCGGCGCGAGTGTGCCTGTTTCGTGAGCCGGGTATGGCGGTAGCCACCGTTCAGGAGGGGGATCATGAGTGACCAGGATGGGATGGCGACCGAGATCAAACCGGTGACCGCGCCCGAGGGCGAACCACGGGAAGCCATGGAGCGGGGCGCGAACGTGGAGGGCGAAGGCCGAATCGCATGACTCCTTTGGCGCCAGGATCGCCGCTGGCGCCCCGTCGCCTCCCCAGCGCCCGCGGACCGATCAGCGAGTACCTGCTCGACTGCCTGAGGCGGCCCCCGCACGAGCTAGGACCACTTCCGTCACCAAGAGGCGACGCGCTGGTGGACGACGATCTCCACCTAGCGCTCTACACCTGCTACGAGCTGCATTACCGCGGCTTCGAAGGCGTTGCTGACGAATGGGAATGGGAGCCGTCGCTCCTGGCACTGCGGGCCGATCTGGAGGACGCCTTCGTTTCGGCCCTGATTGCCGACATAGGAGAGCCGGCCCCCTCTGAGATCGGGGGCACCGAGGAAGCGCTGCAGCAGATACTCGCCCGTAGCAACGGCCCCTCGATGTCGGCCTACATGGCCCGAGAGGGCACCCTCGAGAACTTCCGCGAGTTCGCCGTCCACCGCTCGGCATACCAACTCAAGGAGGCCGATCCGCATACCTGGGCAATCCCCCGACTCTGGGGAGAAGCCAAGGCGGCCCTCGTGTTCATCCAGGCCGACGAGTACGGCAACGGCCAACCCGACGCCGTCCATGCCGAGCGCTTCGCGGTGACCATGGACGCCCTCAGTCTTGATCCCGGTTATGGCGCCTACCTCGACCACATTCCCGGAGTGACGCTGGCCACCGTGAACCTGGTGTCGATGTTCGGCCTCCACCGCAGGTGGCGGGGGGCGCTCGTCGGGCACCTTGCCATCTTCGAAATGGCCTCAGTCGTGCCCATGGGACGGTACAGCGACGCCTTGCGGCGGCTGGGCCTGGGATCGCCGGCGGTGGACTTCTACGACGTGCACGTCGAGGCCGATCAGGTGCACCAGGTGGTGGCGCTGCGGAACCTGGCCGCGGCCTTCGCCCGCCAGGAACCGGACCGGGCCGGCGACGTACTGCTCGGGGCGAGGGCGCTCATGGCGGTGGAGCGCCGCTTCACCGAGCATCTCCTGGCGTCGTGGTCGACGGGGCTCACCTCGCTGTACCGACCATTGGCCCTCCCTGACACCACCCACGTCGTCCCCTGGCCGCCGGATGCCGCTGACGTGCCGTGCCCCGCCTGAAGCGCGTCGACTGCTCGGGGCCCGGCATCCGTCGCCGGCGGGCCGGCAAGGGCTTCACCTACTACGGCCCCGACGGCGCCCGGGTGACCGACCCCGAGACCCTTGCCCGGATCCGCTCCCTGGCCATCCCGCCGGCATGGACCGACGTCTGGATCTCTCCTCACCCCATGGGGCACATCCAGGCCATCGGGGTGGACGCCAAGGGCCGCAAGCAGTACCGCTACCACGACCAGTGGCGGCTGAGAAGGGACATGGAGAAGTTCGACCACATGCTCGAGTTCGCTCGCGCCCTGCCGAAGATCCGCCACTTCACCAAGGAGCACCTGGCCCAGGACGGCCTGACCCGCCAGCGGGTGCTGGCCTGTGCAGTACGGCTGTTGGACCTGGGGTTCTTCCGCGTCGGCACCGAGGACTATGCCGAGGAGAACCAGACCTACGGTCTCGCCACCATGCGAAAAAAGCATGTGCGCATCCACGGCGAGACCGTGATCTTCGACTACGTCGCCAAGAGCGGCAAGCGCAGGATCCAGTCCGTCGTCGACGCCGACGTCCTGGCCGTGGTGCGGGAGCTCAAGGCGAGGCGGGCCGGCGGCCCTGAGCTGCTTGCCTGGTGGGACGGCAAGCGATGGGTCGACGTGAAGTCGGGCGACATCAACACCTACATCAAGGAGTTGACCGGAGGCGAGTTCTCGGCCAAGGACTTCCGGACGTGGAATGCGACCGTCCTCGCCGGGGTGGCGCTTGCCGTCTCCTCGACCATGGCCCGCTCAGCCACCGGGCGCAAGCGGGCCATCGCCCGCGCCATGTCAGAGGTCGCCAACTACCTGGGCAACACCCCCGCGGTCTGCCGCTCCTCCTACGTCGACCCCCGGATCATCGACCGCTACACCGCCGGCTCTACCGTGCTCGAAGCGCTCGCCAGCCTGGATGAGGACTCGGGGCTGAGCGGCCTGCACACCCACGGATCGATCGAAGAGGCCGTTCTCGACCTCCTCGAGGAAGCGGAAGCTGCTTAGCCGAAGGAGGGCAGCACCACCACTGCGCCTTCTCCGGGAGCCCCCGTCAGGCACTCTCCGTCTTCGAATCTGACTACTGCGTGGTTGTCGGGATGGGGCCGCACGTGGATCGACAGGAACTGCTCCATCGAGTCGAAGACGCTGATGGAACCCCGCGGCGGGGGCGTGAGCCAGTGGACGACGACGACGCCCGTGGAGAACAGCACCCCCTCGAGCACCGTACCTGTGCCCGAAACGCCAGAGGCGTCGTACTGGCGGTGCATGACGAACCTCCGCATTCCCTCGGGCGCCCGGTCGACCACGACTGCCTCCTCTCCCCGGCCAAGACGATAGGCGCTCTGGTTGCGCGCGGCTCAGCCGAGCCCCTCGCGCTCCTTGGTGAGGTCGCGCAGGAGTTCGTGAGCCCGCTGGGCTCGACGATCGTCCTCCTCCTTGCACTGGCGGATGAACTCCACCACGTCCTCGTGCCCGTGGGCGTCCTCGACGTAGCGGTCGTAGACCTCGGCACCCTTGAGCGCGTGGTACTGGATGCTGATGAGGTTGTAGACGATGTTGTCAGCAACGGTGTGTTCGCTTCCCATGTGCCTCCCCTACCCCCGCCGCCCGCCGTCCCACCACCCAGACAGCACCGCTCGCGATCACGACCGGCCGATCCCCCTCAGGACCGATTCGGCCGCCCGCTGGCCCGAGATGACCGCGCCCTCCATGCTCGTCATGAAGTGCTGGCGGGTGTAGTCGCCGGCCAGGCTGAGGCCGCGTACCGGGGTCTCCTGTTCGGGCCGGAGGCGGAGGTGGCCAGGCTCCAGTGAGTGGAAGTCGTGGGGCAAGCTGATCACCCGGAAGCGGACGACATGGCCGTCGAGGTCGAGGCCGAGCCGGCGGGCGTCCTGGCAGACCACGGCAAGGATGTCTTCGGGGTCCATGGTCAAGAACCGCTCCGGTGGCGTCAGGATGATCGACATCCGGCCCTCGGCGCCGCGGAAGGTCGTCCGAGACTGCTCGGCGAAGCAGGCCATCGCCGTGCCCGGCCCGAAGACCGTGCGGTCGACATCCATGGCGGGGCGGTCGAGCTCGAGCTGGACGGTGACCGAAGGCGTGGTGGGCATTGACAGCATTGGCTGGAACCACGGGTGGTCGGACAAGACGTCGCCCAGGAGCCGCTGGGCGGGCTCTATCGAGGTGGCGACCACTACGTGGTCGGCGTCCACGGTCTCCCCCCCGACCATCACTCCGGCGACGACCTCGTCACGGACCACGAGTCCCTCCACCTGCATCCCCGTCCTCACTTCGCCACCCCGCTCGGCGATCCCGTTCGCGATCGGGTCGCACATCACCTCGGTCATCCCTCCCATGTAGGCGCCGAGGCGCATCTGGTGGACGCGGGGCACGCCCGGGGCCAGCAGGCCGAAGAAGATGGCCGCGGAGAACCGCTCGGGCGGGAGGAAGAAGAGCCCGGCTGTCAACGGGATGAGCAGGTTGTGGAGCGCCCGATCCGTCACGCCATGGGCCTTGGCGTAGGCGGCAACGGTCTGGCTGTCGAGCTCGTCGGGACGGCGACGGTAGTCGAGGAGGCCGGCGGCGAAGAAGGGCCCGAGTGAGAGCTTGTCGCGGGGGCTCAGGAGGTCGTTGTTGGTGACGAGCCCGCCGAGTGTCCGGATCGGCTTGTGCAGAGGCGACATCCCGAGGATCCCGCGCGGGCCACCGTCGGGAACGCGGATCTCGACCTCGTCCTCCCAACAGACCATCTCCCCTATGTCGACACCGGCCCGCTCGAGCAGCCGGGGCAGGGCCGAGAAGAACCCGAGGAACCGGTGAAGGCCCGACTCGACCGGCATCCCGTCTTTCGACCAGGAAGCGGTGCGACCGCCGACCACCTCGCCTGCTTCGAACAGGAGCACGGGCACGCCGCGCTCGGCCACCTCGAAGGCGCAGCTCAATCCGGCCAGCCCCCCGCCCACCACGACAACCTGTGCGTCCTGCCCGGTCACGGGCTCGCCTCGGCCCGCTGCGCCTGTAGGCGTTGGGCAATCTTGCCCAGCCGCTTCAGCATCTCCTGGTTGCGCAGCCAGATGACCCGCTCGAGGGCCCGGCCCCACAGCACCGCTGCTGGCCCCTCGATGGCGTACTCCTCCACCTCGATCGCAGTCCCTTCCCCCTCAGGGCTGAGGGTGAAGGCGACCCGGTTCACGGCGAAGGGCCGCATCTGCGCCCTGAGGACGAGACGGTGCGGCGCCCTCACCTCCACGACCCTCGTCAGGTCGCGCAGGACGAACGGCCCCATTCCCAGCGTGTGGTGGAAGACCGACTCCGCCTCTGGCCACCTGGGATCGAAACGGCGGATCCGCTTGGTGCCGACTACGAACTCGTCGTACCTGCGAGGATCGGCCATCACCGCGAACACGGTATCGACCGAAGCGGCCACGACCGCGCGGTTGCGTGCCAATGCCTACCCCTCGATGGCCGCCCGGCCCAGGCGGTCCTTGACCTGGGTGGGCAGAACGACGTTGAGCAGCTTGATGACGGCGGCGTCCGCGCCCACGCGGTAGTGGGCACGAGGGCGGCCGGCCGTCAAGGCCTCGCCAATGGCCGCCGCTGCCGCCGTTGGCTCCTGAAGAACCGGCTGCACCACCCCCAGGACCGTGAGCGAGCGGTCGTAGGCGGTCCGGTCCGTCGAACCAGGGCGCCGGCGGAGGAGGTCATCCCGCGCCTTGGGGGAGATCCCGGTGCGCAGGCCTCCGGGCTCGATGAGCACGACTTCGATGCCGTCGGCTGCCACCTCTTGTCGCAGGGCGTCGCTCACCGCCGACAGGGCGTGCTTGGTCGCCTGGTACCACCCCGTCATCGGCGCCGTGGCGTGGGCCGTCACCGACGAGACGTTGACGATCCTTCCGCCTCCCCGGCGCCGCATCGACGGGAGGGCCAGAGTGGCCAGGCGCATCGGCGCCACGACCATGGCATGGAGCTGGTGCAACGCCTCTTCGGGCTCGACGTCGGCCACACGCCCGACATTCATGTAGCCGGCGTTGTTGACGATGCCCCACGGCTCGTGGCGCGCCACCACCCTTTCGCAACCGCTGCCATCGGTGACGTCGAGGATGTCGGTCTCCACCTCGACCCCGGCGTCGGCCGCCGCGCTCTTCAACCACTCGGCCTTCTCCTGGGACCGAACGGTGCCCACCACGTCGAACCCGAGGTGGGCGAGGTGGAGGGAGGTTGCGAGGCCAACGCCTGAGTTGGCGCCGGTGACGAGGACGGTGCGGCTCACCTTTGGTGTCGCCCGCTACGGCGTCAGCACCACCTTCATGCAGCCGTCCTGCTTCTTTTTGAACGTCTCGTAGCCGAGCGGGGCGTCGGACAGCGACATGCGGTGGGTGATGACGAAGGTGGGATCGATCTCGCCGCGTTCGATCCTTTCCAGCAGCGGGCGCATGTAGCGCTGCACGTGGCACTGGCCGGTCTTGATGGTGATCGACCGGTTCATCAGCGACCCGATGGGGAACTTGTCGACGACGCCGCCGTAGACCCCCATGACCGAAACAGTGCCGCCGTTGCGGCAGCTCGTGATCGCTTGCCGCAGGGCATGCGGGCGCTCGGTCTCGGCCCGTATTCCCTGCTTGAGCTTGTCGTAGGCGTTGATCGGGCCCGAGCCGTGGTGGGCCTCCATTCCCACGGCATCGATGCAAGCGTCCGGGCCTCTTCCGGCGGTGAGGTCGCGCAGCGCCTCGCGGACGTCGACCTCCTCGTAGTTCAGGGTCTCGGCCCCGGTGGCGCGGGCCATGTCGAGGCGGTACGGGAAACGGTCGATGGCGATGACGCGGTCGGCGCCGAGCAGGTAGGCACTGGCAATCGCGAACTGCCCCACCGGGCCGGCTCCCCAGACGGCCACGGTGTCACCACGCTCGATGTCGCACACCTCGGCACCCATGTAGCCCGTCGGCAATATGTCGGACAGGAACAGCACCTGCTCGTCGGTGAGCGAGTCGTCGTCGATCTTTATGGGGCCGACATCCGCGAACGGCACCCGCGCGTACTCGGCCTGGCCGCCGGCGTACCCGCCCAGCATGTGGGAGTAGCCGAAGATCCCAGCCGGTGACGAGCCCCACGCCTTCTCGGCCAGACCGGCGTTGGGGTTGGAGTTCTCGCACAAGGAGAACAGGCCCCGCTTGCAGGCCTGGCAGCCGCCGCAGGAGATCGGGAAGGGTACGACCACTCTGTCGCCAACGCTCAGGTTGGTGATCGCCTCGCCGACCTCGACCACCTCACCCATGAACTCGTGGCCGAGGATGTCACCCTTTTCCATCGTCGGGACGTAGCCGTCGAAGAGGTGCAGATCGGAGCCACAGATTGCGGTGGCGGTGATCCGAACGATTGCATCCCGAGCGTTGAGGATCTTCGGCTCTGGCACGTCTCGCACTTCGACTCGGTGGATGCCCATCCAACAGGTCGCCCTCATGGCTCTCGTCTCCTTTTCGAACTTCTGGTTCTATGGGAGGTCATCCGCCTGGTTGGGCCTCCTGCTGGAAGAACTGCCGCTGTGTGCGGGTCCCCTCGGGGGTCCCGTCGGAGCGCACCACCTCTCCGGTCTCGATCACCTGCTTGAACCGCCGCAGGTCGTCCTTGATCTGCTGGAGTGGCTCCTCGCCGAACAGCCGGCTCACAGCAGCGCTGACGGCGCCGCCCGGCGGCCGGTACTCGAGCTCGACGGTGACTTCTGTTGCTGCATCGCCCGGCGCGGTTGTGAAGCGGACGCAACCGGAGTTGGGAACGTCCGCGTTCTCGGCCGACCGCCACGCGATCACCTCGTTGGGCTCGTCCTGCACGATCTCGGCATCCCACTCGACCTGCATGCCTGCGGGCGCCTTGGCAACCCAGTGGGACCGCCCGTCGCCGGTGACCTCGACGGACTCGACGTGGGCCATGAAGCTCGGGAAGTTCTCGAAGTTGTGCCAGTAGTCGTACACCTCGTCGGGCGGGCGCTGGACCGTGACGGCGGTCCGTACCCGGATCGCGCCGGCGTCGGTCGTCGGGTCGGAGGAGCGACTGGTCTTGGCGCTGGCCATGACGTCCAGCACCGCCACACCGGCGACGGCGGCGGTCGCCGCCGTGACGCGGCGCCGCGCGTTTCGCCGGGGACGGAACACTGCTCGGAGCAGCAGCAGGTCCATCGCGTCACCGGCGACGCGGGCGAACAGGAACCCTCCTGGACGGGGGCGGTCGAGGATGCCGGCGCCGCCAGCGAGTTCGCGTAGGCCGACGGCGCGCATGATGGCTCTGTTGCGGGTGTTGTCCTCGATTCCGATCAGCCGGTTGACGCGCGAGGGCACAAGGAGCTGTGGCAGCCCCAGCCCGAGGCTGAACCAACCGAGGGCTTTGGCCAGCCGGTCTTCCCTGTGGCCGTGCCCGCTGCCGGTGTCGACCCGACCGGCATCGGTGGCGCGAGACAAGACCCGCTGGAGCGACGGTGGTGGATTGGGCATCAGGGCACCTTTCTGACCGCCTTCAACCCCCTTCCCGCCTCCTGTTGTGGGCAAACGGCTAGCTGGTCTTCGCCCTACTCCCCCTCGTGGCCGGCGCCACACCGCCAACTGACGCCCAGGGCGTCGAGGGCGGCGGGCGTGTCGACATCGACCAACTGGGCCGCCCACTGCGGCTCGTCGAGCCATTCGACTTCGTCGGACAGGGCCGCCATCCGCCTCTCCCCGCTTGCCACGAGCCGCTGCGCGAGAACGAGCGCCGAGGGCGACCACCGCGCCGCCAACCACTGGGGACGACCGTCGACCAGCGGGACCACCGAGGCCGCCGAGGGGTGAGAGGCGAGCCGGCGAAGCAGGGAGGTGGCGAGCCGTGGCAGGTCGGTGGCGACGGCTACGGCCGCCCCCCCATGGCCGCGAGCGCTGAGGGCTGCGGCCCCCGCGGCGAGCGCTACCAGTGGCCCACCACCGGGCGGGTCCTCCGAGACTGCGGGAAGACGGCTGTGGCCCGGTCCCACCTCGAGCACGGGCTCGACGACCTCGCACAACAACGCCGCCGTACGGTTTGCAAGCGACGTCCCGTCGATGATCAGTGACGCCTTGTCGTGGCCCATCCGGCGGCTCGCGCCGCCGGTCAGGAGCAGGCCCGCCACGCCGAGGGTCTGCGACTCACGCCGCCGGCCTGCCATCGAGGACATAGACGGGGGTGCCGTTGGGCACCCGGTCGGGGAACCACCGGGCCGACGCCATGGGGATCCGGACGCAGCCGTGGGAAGCTCGCTCGGTCGGCACCGACGGGAACCCGTGGATCGCGATGCCCTCGTTGAAGTAGAGGGGGTTGAAGAGCCGACCGAGATCGCTCTTGCGCCAACCGGAAATCCTGTTGTACACGGAGAACTTCCCCGTAGGGGTCACGGCCCGGCGGCAGCGGCCTCCCTCGCAGAACCGCTTCCCCGAGCCGGTCGAGACGGGCAGGATTCGCGACAACGTGTTGCCCTCGTAGAGGAAGAGGACCTGGCGGGCCAAATCGATCTCCACCCGCCCGGGGCCACCTTCGGGCACCAGTGGGGGCGGCGGCTGGGCCGAGGCGAGCTCGTCGACGACGTCGGGGGTGGCACGCCCGCTGCGATGCAGGCCAGCGACTTTCTGGAAGGCGATCACCGCATGGCGGGTGCTCGCATCGAAGGCGTCGTCGACCACGCCGACGTCGTAGCGCAGTGCGTCGAGCGCCCGCTCCAGCGCTGCCACCTGCGGGCTGCGATCCCCCTCACCCAGCCCTTGGGGCGCGACCGGACCGACGGAGGCGCCGGCAAGGGTGGTGACCGGCGAGCGCACCGTCGGGTTGAGGGCGGTCGTCGTGGCGGTGGCCGGCGCCTCTGTGGTGGTGGGCGGCTGCGTGGTGGCGACGGCGGCCGGGTACCCCGGCGACGTGTCCGGGATGAGCGAACCGCATCCGGCCAAGAGGAGCAACGCGACTGAGGCAGCTGCGACCCCTCCGAGTGCCCTCTTCAAATGAACATCCCCCTTGATCCCGCCGCCCGGACGTCTCGTTCGTTGCTTCCCCTTTCGGCGTGGTCCTTCAAACTCCGCGCTCCGAGGACTTCACCGCGACCACCCCGGACCGGCGACGACGCAACGGTCTCGCGACGCTCACTCATCCCTGGTCGGGGTGGTCACGCCGCCGGATGAGGCCTCGCTCCACCCCGAGGTCGAAGAGCGCCTTCTCGAGTGCCCTTCGTCCCCGGTGCAGCCGGCTCATCACGGTTCCGATGGGGACGTCCAGCAGCTGCACGATCTCCTTGTACGAAAGTCCCTCCACGTCGGCCAGGAGCACCGTGATGCGGAACTGCTCGGGAAGGCACTCGAGTTGCGGTAGAGCCAGGCCTTGAGGTTCGTTCCCTGCTGGAACTGGTCGAACGACCGGTAGGCCTTGAGGTAGGTCTCCTGCACGAGGTCTTCGGCGTCCGCCGTGTTTCCCGTCATCCGCAGGCCCGCGCTGTACAGCGCGCCCATGTGCTTCATCGTCTGGTCCACGAACCTGGCGTCTGTCGCCGTGCTGGTCACGGCCACAGGATGGTGTTCTGCACGGTGGCCTTCCTCCTCTTCCGTGACCTTCTCGGGTCGTTCCCGGCTCTCCGTTCCCGGTCCGCGTAACGCCGGCCTCCACTGCACGTAACGGGTCCGTCACGCAGCGCCGCCGGGCGTCACAGCGCGAAGGGTGCGTGACCCGGGAGCCCGACGGTGACGGGGCCGTTACGTCGACCGTGCGCCGCCGTTACCGGGAGGCGCGAGTCTCCGGAGGCGTGAGAGCACCAGGGGACACGACAGCGGGCTGGGCCCACCTCGCCTTCGAGGGCCCACGGTCTCCTTCCCCCGTTCGCGGGTCTCCGCTCCGGCGGTTCTCGCGGTGTGGATGGGACCGTGAAGGCGAGGTGGACCACTCAGTTGTCGCGAGGCGAACCGAGGACCGCCCGTCTTTCAGCGCGAAGGCGAAGGGCCCCTGGGCGCGCGTCCTTGCTCCGATGGCGCTCGATTCGGGCATCGCCGCTCTCGACGTTGCCGTTTTTGACAACGCGAGCCTCGCCGGACTGCTCATCCTCGGGCCGTTTCTCGCCTCGACACTCATCGGTCCCGTGAAGACCGCCGCCGTCGGTGCCTATGCCCTCGGCCTTGCTGTCGCCCTCGGCCTCGCAACACCAAGCTCCGACCCTCTGCTTCACGTCGTTCGACTGCTGTCGCTTGCCGGGGCGTCGCTGCTTGCCATTTGGGTCGCACACCAACGCGATCGGCGAGCGACGAAGCTGCGAGACACCGAGCGTGTGGCGGAAGCCGCCCAACGGGCGATCCTGCGGCCTGTGCCCCCGGTTGTCGACGACCTCGCCGTCGCCACTCGATATCACGCCGCTTCGAGCGAAGCGCTCATCGGCGGAGACTTCTATGAGATCTTCTCAACTCCCTACGGCACGCGGGCCGTCATCGGGGACGCCCGGGGCAAGGGTGTCGGTGCGATCCACCTCGCAGGCGTCGCGCTGGGGAGCTTCCGGGAAGCGGCTTACGCCGAGCCGGAGCTGGAGGCCGTCGCCCGTGCCATGGACGAGAGCATTACGCGTCAGAGCGATGACAAAGCCGAGGACTTTGCCACCGCCCTCCTCGTCGAGTTCCGGGGGGATTCGCTGGCGGTCGCCAGCTGCGGGCATCACCCCGCGCTCAAGATCACATCGTCTGGCATCGAGGAGCTTCGGCCGACCGGAGTGGGTACCCCTCTTGGGCTCGGGTCTCGCCCGACGGCCGAGGTGTTCCCCTTCGCGAGCGGAGACGGCCTTCTCCTCTACACCGATGGCGCTGTCGAAGCACGAGCGGCTGACAACGCCTTCTTCGACTTGACCGGCGCCTGTTCGTCGCCCTTCATGACCCGTGGCTCGCTCGCCGACGCACTCGACCACCTGCTCGAACTGCTCGCCGACCATGCCGGGCCGACCATCGACGACGACATTGCCTTGGTGCTCGTCGAGCGTGCGGGCTATCCGAAGATCAGGTAACGACCGCAGGGCGGTAGGGTCGACCCAGCGTGTACAGCTTCGCGTTGCGGCCGCGGTGGATCCTCGGCCACGTCCTCGTCGTGACCTTGGTCGTCGCCCTCGCCAACCTCGGCCTTTGGCAGCTCAGACGCCTCGAGGAGCGACGAGACCTCAACGCGGTCGTCGAACACCGCTCCAAACAGACCGTTCCGTTGCCTGCGGAGGGTTGGCAGGGAGCGGACGGCTCTGCGCTGGTCTTTCGCCGCGTGCAGGTCACCGGGCGTTACGACCCCGACAGCGAGGTTCTCTTGCGGTTCCGCACGCGCCTCGGCGTGCCGGGCCACCACGTGCTGACTCCCCTGATCACCGAGCGCGGCACGGTCCTCGTCAACCGGGGGTGGGTGCCGCTGGACATCGCGGAGAAGTGGCCCACGCAGGGCGCCCGCCCGCCTCCCGGGCCGGTTCAGATCACGGGCGTCCTGCGCTCCTCCGAGGGCGGAAGCCGGTTCCTGCCACAGCGCCCGCGGCCCGACGGTCCTCTCACCGTGGGCGCGATCGATATAAGCGGGCTTTCACGGCGACTCTCCCGCCCCCTCTACCCCCTGTACGTACAGCTCGATCCTGCCGGCGAGGCCGAGATCTCCTATCCGGTCGCCGTTGAGCCCCTGCCCCTCGGCGACGGCCCTCACCTCTCCTACGCCCTCCAGTGGTTCGCCTTCGCGTCGATTGCCGCTCTCGGCTGGGTGATCCTGGTCCGACAGTCGGCCAAGCCCTCGGTTGTGACGCCACGGTGACGCCTCTGCTCAATCGCTGTCCCGGTTATCGGGAACGGGCGCTACAGCCATGGGGGATCCACTCGTTGCCTGATCGTTACCTTCCGTGCTGTTGCCTCTGTTACCGAAAGAGGGAAGGTACTGGGGAGTGAACGGTCAACCATCGACGAGGGAAATACCTCGACGAGGACGACGGTGACGAGCGGAAAGGAGGGGAGAACATGGACTGGTTGCCATTTCTCCTGGTACTGGCAATTTCCGGCCTGATCATTGGGGGGCTTGCAAGGCTTGTCGTGCCGGGGCGAGAAACCGTCGGCGTCTTCGGCACCATCCTGGCAGGCGTCGCCGGATCGATTCTCGGTGGGCTCTTCGGGCGGTGGCTGTTCGGCGAGACGGGGTGGCTTCTTTCCCTTCTCTTCGCAGTGGGAGCAGCGGCTCTTCTCATCGCCCCGTTCAGTGTTCGACGCCGGACGTACTAGCGGCGCCTGCCCGCTGCTGTCGGCCGCGTACATGGAGCCGAACGGCATGATCACCGCGATCACGGCCGACCGCCACGCCGAGTGAAGAAGTGCGCTCCGTGCGACGAGGCCCGTGAACAGCCCGTCACGAGTTCCGCCGGACTGGGACTACAACCCGTCGGAATGGTCGCAACGCATACCGATCGTGGCCCTCGCCCTCGTCGGTTTCGCCATTGCCACCTACCTGTCCCTCTATCAGTGGAACGTCGTTCGAACGGTGTGGGAACCGTTCTTCGGCGACGGGAGCCGGCGCGTACTCACCTCGTCGGTGTCGTACCTGCTCCCGGTTCCCGACGCCGCGCTCGGGGCGGCGGGGTACCTGCTCGACGCCATCACCGGGGCCGCTGGCGGACGGGGGCGGTGGCGGCGAAGGCCGTGGCTCGTGATCCTGTTCGGCCTGGCCGTCGGACCGCTAGGGGCGGCGAGTGTCATCCTCGTCATCCTCCAGCCGGTGGTCTTCGACTCGTTCTGCACGCTGTGCCTGGCCTCCGCAGTGGTCTCGGTGGTGATGATCGGGCCCGCCACCGACGAGATGCTCGCCAGCATGCAGCACCTGCGGCGGGTCCACGACGCCGGCGGTTCGACTTGGCGGGCGTTCTGGACAGGCGAAGGCGCATGAAGAAGGTGGGCCAGATCGCCGGCGTGGTGGTCGGCATCTGGCTGATGGTGGCGCCGGCGGTGCTCGGGTATGCCGGTTCCCAGGCGGGCGACCTCCATCGGGTGGTCGGCCCGGTGGCGGCCAGCTTGGCGCTCATCGCTGCCTGGGAGGCGACCGCTGGCCTGCGCTGGGCCAACCTCGCCCTTTCCCTGGTGCTCGTCGGTGCACCGCTGTTCATCCACCACAGTCCCGGGGCAGGGCTGGTGGTGGTGCTCTCAGGCACCGCGCTCGGAGTGGCAACGCCTTTCGGCGGCGTGCGGACCCGCCGGATAGGGGGAGGGTGGGCGGCACTCGCCGGAGAACCGAAGGAAACGACACCGAGGAGTAGGACATGACTGCACGACAGGTCGTGGTGGTGACAGGGGCGGGAGCTGGCGTTGGCCGGGCGATCGTCCGGGCCTTCGCCGCTCGGGGGGCGGACGTCGGCCTCCTCGCCCGCGGCCAGGAACGCCTCGAGGCAGCGGCCAAGGAGGTCGAGGCGGCAGGCGGTCGGGCCTGTGTGCTTGCGGTCGACGTGGCGGACAGCGAGGCGGTCGAAGCCGCGGCCGCCAGGGTTGAGAACGAGCTCGGTCCGATCGATGTCTGGGTCAACAACGCCATGACGTCGGTATTCGGCGAGTTCATGGAGGTGAGCGACGACGAGTTTCGGCGTGTGACGGACGTGACCTATCACGGCTACGTGTACGGCACGCGTGCTGCCTTGGCCCGCATGTTGCCGCGGGATCGTGGTGTTGTCGTCCAGGTCGGCTCTGCGCTCGCCTACCGGGGGATCCCCCTTCAGGCCGCCTACTGCGGCGCCAAGCACGCCATTCAGGGGTTCACCGAGTCCCTACGGTGCGAGCTGCTCCATCACGGCAGCGCCGTGCAGGTCGGCATGGTCCAGCTCCCCGCGGTGAACACGCCCCAGTTCGACTGGGTCCTGTCCCGACTGCCCCGCCGGGCACAGCCGGTGCCGCCCATCTACCAGCCCGAGCTCATTGCGGAGGCCGTCGTCCGGTTCGCCGAGCAACCCAGGCGAGAGATGTGGTTGGGTTGGCCGACGATTCGGGCCATCCTCGCCAACCGGGTGGCCCCCGGGTTGCTGGACTGGTATCTGGGCCAGAAGGGCGTCGACTCCCAGCAGACCGACGAACCCGAGAGTGACGATCGGCCGTCGAACCTCTGGTCACCGGTCGGAGGGCACTGGGCGGCCCACGGCCGCTTCGACGACAAGGCCAACGATTCGAGTCCCGCCATCTGGGCGAGCCGCCATCGCCGGGGCGTCACCGCGGTCACGGCTCTGGCCGCTACCGTCGCCGCAGGTGTCACCGCTCGACGCCGCTGAGCACCGACCGGACGGCGTCGACCGAGACCGTGACCGCCTCGTGACCCGTCGCGACGGCGAGCTGTTACCACCGCTGGGTACGCCTCGCTGAAGAAAAGCACGGAGGGCGGCATGCACCGAAAGCGAGTCTTGCCAGTGGAGCGACCCGAGGTGGGCACCGGCCGTTGGTGGGTGCGCGCGACTCGACTGGCCATGTTCTCAGCCGTAGGCGGACTTCTCGCGGTCGCCCTCCTCGGGAGGGTAGAGGGCCAGGTGGGCCCGTTCGACGCCACGGCTTTCGTCCGCCCGTCGCTGTCGGGGAACAGCGTTGTGCATCTCGCGCCCTTCGGGACCATCCAATTCGACACCCATGACGCGCCACTGAGCGTCATCGTGCGGGTCGACGAGCTGAGGCTGCCCGAGGCGCAACGTATCGCCACCAACCCCGCCGTTCTCGAGACGCTGGACGCCGAGCTGGCGTCGGACGCCCGGTCGCTGCTTTCGCGGCTCGCGATGCGGGCGCTGGTCGCCGCGATCCTCGGCTGTGGGCTTGGCGCGCTGCTCGCAGGGGCCCACTTCCGTGCCACCCTCAGCGGCGCCGTCAGCGGGGCGCTGGTCGTCGCCTTACTCGCGGCCTCCGTGGCAGTGACATTCGATGCTCGGGCTGTTCGCGAACCTCGTTACACCGGTCTACTGAGCATGGCCCCGGCGGTCGTCGGCGACGTCGGGACCGTCCTCGATCGCTTCGAGCTGTACCGCGCGCAGCTCAACGAGCTCGTCGGCAACGTCGTCACCCTCTACGGGGCGGCGCGAGGTCTGCCTACCTTCACACCCGGTAATGGCACCGTCCGCGTGCTCCACGTCAGCGACATCCACCTCAACCCGCAGGCTTTCGACTTGATCGGCCAGGTCGTCGAACATTTCGACATCGACGCCGTCGCCGACACCGGCGACATCACCGACTGGGGCACCGAGCCCGAGGCCCGTCTGCTCGAAGGCATCGGCAAGATCCCGGTGCCCTACCTCTGGGTTCGCGGGAACCACGACTCGCAATACACCCAGGCGATCGTTTCGTCCCATCGCAATGCCGTCGTGCTCGATGGCAACGCGGCTGAAGTGGCGGGCCTCCGGTTCTGGGGCATCGGGGATCCCCGCTTCACTCCCGACAAGGACCGCCCGACCGGAAAGGACGTCGAGCGCGACCAAGCGAGAGCATTCGCCCCCGAGGTAGCTGCTCGACTCCGTTCGGTCGGCCCGGAGAGCATCGACGTGGCGCTCGTCCACGACAGCCGGATCGCCGCCGGCATCGGCCCGATGGTGCCGCTCGTGCTCGCGGGGCACACCCACGCCCCACGCGAGGCTCGCGTCGGCGGCGCCACCTTGCTCGTCGAGGGGTCGACCGGCGGCGCCGGGCTGCGGAGCCTGCAAGGGGAGGTGGCGGAGCCGTTGACCTGCTCAGTCCTCTACTTCGATCGAGGGACGAGGCGTCTGGTGGCGTACGACCGCATCACGGTACAAGGGTTGGGTGAGACAGGAGCACGTATCGAACGCCATGTCGTGAAGCCGCTCCCCGCTCGCGCTCTCGCAGCCGAGCAGGACGGTAGCGAGGAAGGACCGACAGCGCCCGGCGGGGAGCGTCGCTAGCTCGGCTCAACCACACCAGTGGTGCCGGGGGCGTCGCACACCGCCGTCGAGGTTCATTAGCCCGACGAAGGCGCTCGAGTACATGGCGGCGAGGCGCGCGATCGTGAGTACGCCCGTTCCCCACGTGGTGACGAACTGGGGCCACGTCGTTGAGATCGCCGACGGGCCGGCGGAATTCCTGGCCGCCGTCGAACGGGTCCTCCAGGAAACCCCATCCCGCCGGTCCGCCCGGCTGCGTGAGCAGGACCGCCTCGTCCGCTTCGGGTCGTGGGACGCTGTCGTGGACCGCATGTGGAGGTACGTGCTTCGTTCGTGACCTCCAATGTGGCGGGAAAAGTGACACCATTGTGCC
>JAHWJQ010000219.1 GCA_019348305.1 Actinomycetota bacterium | reverse complement strand
ATGCGGTCGTCCTGGGAAGGGCGGCTCAGCCAGTTCTCGTCGAAGGGGCTCTCGAGGCCGAGTTCCTGGAACTTCTCGTGCATGGCGACCATCCGGGCCCGGCTCCAGGCCGTGTAGTACAGCTTCTGCGGCTGCCACGCCGGCCCGGTCTCGGGATAGGCCTCTGGGTCGGCGGCCCGCTCGAAAGCGGGCAGGGAGATCTCGTGCACCCGGAGGTGGTCGGGGTGGGGATACCCCTGCTGGTCGTCGCCGTAGGTCACGATCACCTGGGGTCGCGCGCGGCGAATGACGGCCACCAACCGGCCCACCGCGTCGTCGAGGTCAGCCCGGGCGAAGCAATCGGGGTCGTCGTTGCACGGTGTCCCGGGCATTCCGGAGTCCTTGTAGCCCAGGTGCACGACCTCGGAGTAGCCGATGATCTCGGCCGCCCGTCTCAGCTCCTCGGCCCGCACCGCCGGCAGGTCGTCCTTGATCTCCGGGCGGTCCATGGCCGGGTTCAAGATGTCGCCGGCAGCTCCGTCGGTACAGCACACGAGCACGGTCCGGACGCCGGCAGCGGCGTAGCGGGCAACGGTGCCAGCGCCCTTGGACGACTCGTCGTCGGGGTGGGCGTGCACCGTGAGCAGACAGAGGCCAGCCATGGTGACGCCACGCTACCGCCGGGCCACCTGGACCGACTTCAGGCCCGCACGCCAAGTTGGGCGCCCCGGGGGGCGCCCCGACTCGGCGGTGCGACGGTCAGCGGCGCCGGGCGGACCGGCGCTTGGAGGCGGACTTGCGCTTGACGGCCTTGCCCTTGACGGACTTGCAACGGCGGCCCTTGCAGGCCTTGACTGCCGCCGGCGCCTCGGCGGTCATGAAGTTCTGGGCCACGAAGATCTTGCCGCCGACGACAACAACGCCCACGCCCACCTGGCGGAAGCGGGGGTCGACGAGGTTGGCGTAGTGGCTGGGGCTGGCCACCAGCGCGTCATGGATCGGAGCGACGGCGGGGCCGGCGCCGACGTTCTCGCCGAGCACGAGCCAGTTGGCCGGGGCGACGGCGGCGAGGTCGCTGCGGTGGGAGATCTGGTTGACGGCCGCCATGCGGGACGCCCAGTTGCGGGCGACATCGGTCAGCGCGGGGTCGACCGACAGGGAGTTGAGGCCGTGGGCGGCTCGCAGGTCGTTCAACCGGCCCACGAACTCGTGCTCGGCACTCACGGGGTCGAGCCCCTCAGCCGCCGCACCCTCGGCCACCAGGCTGAGTGCCACCAACAGCGCAGCACCCGCGACGAACAACTTCCTCAGCTTCTGCATCTTGGCCCTCCAGGCGTGTTCGAACGTCCCACGGAGGGCGGTGCCCCCATTCGGTAGCCCGGCTGCCTTGGGACACCCCGCTGCTGGGTGCCCGGTAGGCCCGATGAGCTTTGCGTCCCCGGGTTTCCCCGGGTTTGCCGTTGTCGTGGGTACTGCTAGAAGTGTGTCGGTCGCCACTCAGGGTGGCTTTAGCCGGTTTCGCGACCGCAACGCGTGACGCTCACGGCCCCCTTCAGGAAGCCTGGCGATCCCTGGGTGGCCGGTTCTGGGCGGCGGGACGGTCCTTCTCCTGGCCCCTGCCCTGGCCGTCGTCCTGACCCTTGGCCTTGCCCTTGTCCTTGCCGTCGTCGTTGCGCCTGCCCTTGTCCTGCTGGGCGGCAGCGGGATCGTCGGCGGTCGGCGCAGTCTCGGTTTCGGACAGGAGGGTGAACTCGCTCAGGCTGGCGGCCTGGAAGACCGACGCCTCAGCCTCGGTTTCGGCTCGCCCGATCTTGGGGGCCTTCTGTCGCCGTGGCTGGTGCAGTCGCTGGGTCTGCTGGGTCTGCTGCGTCCCAGGCGCCGGCACGCCGGCATCGACGAGGGGAACCGCTCCCGGCTGAGGTGCGCCCGACTCAGGCGGGCCAAGCGGAGCCGGCGCCTGAAAAGGGGGAACGACCGCCTGCTCCAGGTCAACCCCGACGAGGACGGCCGGCGCCGCGAGCCGTCCGGCGCCGGGACCGGTGGGGCCGAAGATCAGCGATTGGGCACTGTCGGTCACGGCTCCCCCGGCGGTGGTCACCGCGGGAATGGCGGCCAGGTTCGGGACCAGGTCGACCAGCGCCAGGACCGGCCCGCGCGCCCGCTTCGGAGCCACCCGCACAGTGACCTTCCCGTTCACGGCCTCGGGAGCAGCCCCGGCGGAGGTCGCCGTCCCGGCGCCGTAGTGTGGGACGAACGGGGTGTGGAGCCGGGACGTCGATCCACCGACGACGGCCGCGACAGCCACCGCAGCGGCCCCCGCTGCCAGCGCGGTGGGGACGAGGTCGCGCAACGCCCGCTCCAGCCCGCGCGGCGACGGCGCCTCCCGACCTTCGCCGTTTGTGACGTCGCTGTTCACCCGTTCCACCTTGTCCATTAAAACCACACAGTGCGTGAGCTGTCCACCACTATCTGTAGCAGAACAGGCTTATCCCCGCCCGCCGATCCTCCAAACCTGGGGTGTCGTCGAACGAGGCCACGGTCTCCACATGAAACGTATCGGCAAATGCCTCAACCAGGTGGAGACCGGACAATTGGAAGCCGACCTCGTGGAGGAGGCGCACGTCGCGGGCCAGCGATGCAGGGTCGCAGCTGACGAGCACGAGGCGCTGCGGGCGAAGCCGGCGCACCGCTGCGACGCCCGGCCGGCCCAGCCCCGAACGGGCCGGGTCGGCCACCACCACCGCCGCCGGTGGCGCTGCGGCGCCCACCTGCCACCGCCCCACTTCGCAGCCGACGACGACCGCGTCGAGGTCGGCCAGGTTGGCCCGAGCGTCCCTCACGGCCGGCCCGGGCCGCTCCACCGCCGTGACCCGCGCCCCTCGTTGCGCACCAAGCACCGATGCGAACAGGCCCACGCCGGCATAGAGGTCGACCAGGTGGTCCCCTGGGCCGAGGAGGTCCCCGGCGGCCGTCGACACCGCCCGTGTGAGCGCCTCGGCCACCACCGGCCCCGACTGGAAGAACGACCCGACCGAGACCCGGAAGCGCCGCCCCGCCACCTCCTCGTGCACGAACGCCGGCCGCCGGTCCCCTTCCCGCACGACGACCACGCCGGCGGGAACCTCGACCTCACGGGCGCCGCGGCCCACCCGCACCAGCCGCTCCCCGGAGGCCACCCCCACACGCAAGAGGACCTCGCCGGCGCCGGGGTAGCGGCCCCCCGTGATCAGTTCCTCGAGGAGGGGGTGGGCGACAGCGCAGGCATCGGCCTCCACCACCGGCGGGGTCGACGGCGCTGCCCCGGGGCCCGCTTTGGCCGTCCGGGACCGGTGGCCGGCCCGCCCGCCGGCGGTGACACCGAGACGGGCGCTGGTCCGCAGTGGTGGCCCCGCCAGCGGCACAGTCTCGACGGGGGGAGGGTCCTGCAGGCGGGCGATCCGACGTAGGGCATCGGTGACGACGCTCGCCTTGAGGCGCCCCTGGGCCTCCCGCGCCACGTGCTGCCACGTGCAGCCCCCGCAGCCGGCGGCGAGGGCGGCGCACGGTGGCGCCACCCGGTCCGGCGAAGCCTCGACGATCTCCACCGCCACCGCCCGCGAGAAATCCCCGCGCTCCTCGGTCACCAGCGCCCGCACCCGTTCGCCGGGCAGGGCGCCGGTGACGAAGACGACCCGGCCCTCGGCGTCGCGGGCCAGCGCGTCGCCGCCGGCAACTACGGACTCGGCTTTGAGGTCGAGGTGCTTCACACCTCTAGCTTGTTCCCCGTGCCGGAGATCGTGCTCTCCACGGGCAGCTTCTTTCCCAACACCGAGTTGGCCTTCCGGATGGCGGGTGAGCTGGGCTACGACGGGGTCGAGGTCATGGTCAACCACGACCGGCGAAGCCAGACCGTCGCCGCCATCGAAGAGCTGTCGGTGAC
>JAHWJQ010000218.1 GCA_019348305.1 Actinomycetota bacterium | reverse complement strand
CGGGCGGGCCTCGACCCAGCTGCGCTGCCCGTCGAGGAAGCGGGCCACCCGGAGGCCGTGGGGAGCGAGCGCTTGGGCCAAGGCGTCGTCGTCGAGCACCTCGCCGGCGTAGCGGTGGGAGTAGTCGAGCCCGCCGATCGTGAAGCGCATGGTCGCCTCGAATCGCTGGTCGCCGTCGCCGTCGCCGTCGCCGTGGCCGTGGTGGACGTCGTGCATGGCGTAGACGACCCCGGCCTCCTCGCTCTCGGCGTCGACGGCGATGGGCACCAGCTCGGGGTCGAGCCGCTGCAGGTAGAGGGCGCCGGTCGGGGCGAGGTGGCGGGCACAGGTGACCAGGAACTTCCGGCGCTGGTGGTGGTCGACGGTGTTGACGAGGAAGCTGGCCAGCAGCACCGCGTCGAAGCGCCGCCCCAGGTCGAGGGTTTCGATGTCGGCAAGGTGCGTCTCGATTGCCGGGTCGACGTGGCGGAGCATGTCGGGGCACTGGTCGACGGCCGTCACCCGGTGGCCGCGCTGGTGGAGCGGGTGGGCGATGCGGCCGGCGCCACACCCGAGGTCGAGCACCGTCGCCGCCGGCGGGAGCACCTGGTCGAGCAGGTCGGGCGCCGGCCCCGCCGGCAGCCGGGCGAACGCCTCCACCGGGCTTCCGTCCGGGGCGTAAGTAGTGGGTGCGGGTGCGCTCGTCACCGCTGGGCCTCCCCGTCGACCACCACGAGCTCGCCCCGCCGGATGGTGTGGCGGACCCGGCCGGTGAGCCGGCGCCCGTCGTAGGGGCAGTTGCGGCTGCGACTGGCCAGGCGGTTGGCGTCTACGGTCCAGGCCGCGCTGGGATCGATCACCGCGAGGTTCGCGGGACGGCCGGGCTGCACCGGGCCGCCGTGCTGGTCGCCCAGGCCGGCGATGGCCGCCGGCTGCCAGGAGAGCAGTGCCAGCACCACCTCGACCGGCAGGTCGAGCTCTGTGAGCGCCAGGGCGAGGGAGGTCTCCAGCCCGACCATCCCCGGCGGTGCCTGGTCGAAGGGCTCCTCCTTGGCCTCCTGGGTGTGGGGGGCGTGGTCGGTGGCGATGGCGTCGATGGTCCCGTCGGCCAGCCCCGCTTTGACGGCGGCCACGTCCTCGTCGGTACGCAGGGGCGGGTTCACCTTGAAGACCGGGTCGTAGCCGCCGGCCGCCGCCGCCGTGAGGGTGAAGTGGTGCGGGGCGGCCTCGGCGGTGACATGCAGGCCCTTGGCCTTGGCCTCGCGCACGAGCTGCACGCTGCCGGCGGTGCTCAGGTGGAGGAAGTGCACCGGCGCCCCGGTGAGCCGGCTGAGGGCGATGTCGCGGGCCACCATCAGCTCCTCCGCCTCGGCCGGGATGCCGGGGATCCCCAGCCGGCTCGACCACTCCCCTTCGTGGATGTGGCCGCCGCTGGCCAGTGCCCGGTCCTCGCAGTGCTGGGCCAGGGTGACCCCGAGGGCGCCCGCGTACTCGAGAGCCCGCCGCATCAAGCGAGTGTCCTGCACCCCGTTGCCGTCGTCGGTGAACAGGCGCACCCCGAGCTCGGCCATCTCGGCCATCGGAGCCAGCTGTTCTCCGGCCCGCCCCACGGTTATTGCGCCGGCCACCCGCACGTCGCACAGCGCCTTGGCGCCCAGCTCGAGCACCTGGCGCACGGTGGCGGCGTCGTCTATGGCGGGGTGGGTGTTGGGCATGGCCACGACCGCGGTGTAGCCGCCCAGGGCCGCCGCCCGGCTGCCGCTTTCGATCGTCTCGGCTTCCTCGCCGCCGGGTTCGCGCAGGTGGGCGTGCAGGTCGACCAGCCCGGGAGCGACGAGGCAGCCGCCGGCGTCGACGACGCGGGTGCCGCCGAGGGCCACTGCATCAAGGTCGGGCGCCACCTCGAGGATCGTCCCGTCGCTCGGGCTGATGCGGACGTCGGCCTGCCGCCGGCCGCCGGCGTCGACGACCGTCCCTCCCCGGATCACCACGCTGTCGGTCACCGGCCTGCTCCCGAGCCGAGGAGGAGGAACAGCACGGCCATGCGCACCGCCACGCCGTTGGCCACCTGGCGGGTGATGACGGCGTTGGGCAGCGCCGTCACCTCCGCCGCTATCTCCACGCCCCGGTTCATGGGGCCGGGGTGCATGACCAGCGTGGAGTCCTGGAGCTGGGCCGCCCGCCGGCGGGTGAGGCCGTAGCCGGCGGTGTACTCCCGCAGGCTCGGGACCAGGGCCTCGTGCATCCGCTCGGACTGCATCCGCAACAGGTAGACGACGTCGACTTTGGGGAGGACCTCGTCCAGGTCGTGGCTGACCTGCACCGGCCACCCGGCCAGGCTCGGCGGGAGCAGCGTCGGCGGGGCGACGAGCGTGACGTCGGCGCCGAGGGCGGTGAAGGCGAGGACGTCGCTGCGGGCGACGCGGCTGTGCTTGATGTCGCCCACGATCGCCACCCGCCGGCCCTCGAGCGTCTGCAGCCGCTCGCGGATGGTGTAGCAGTCGAGCAGCGCCTGGGTGGGGTGCTCGTGCCAGCCGTCGCCGGCGTTGATGACGCTGGCGTCGATCCAGCGGGCCACCTGCCAGGGGACGCCGGCGCTGGCGTGACGCACGACCACCGCGTCGATGCCCATGGCCTCGATGGTCTCGACGGTGTCGCGGACGCCCTCGCCCTTGCTCACCGAGCTGGTTCCGACGCTGAAGGTCATGATGTCGGCGCTCAGGCGCTTGGCGGCGGTCTCGAAGCTCAACCGGGTGCGGGTGCTGTTCTCGAAGAACAGGCTGACGACCGTCTTGCCCCTCAGCGTCGGCACTTTGGGGATGGCCCGGCTGCTGACCTCGACGAAGCTCTCGGTGAGGCCCATGACCTCTTCGATGCCGTCGGCCCCCAAGTCGCTGATGGAGAGGAGGTGTCTCACTTCACCGCCACCACGTCGCCGAGGATGACGCCCTCGTCGCTCACGTCGACCATCTCGTCGCGACGGGTGGGCAGGTTCTTGCCCACGTAGTCGGGCCGGATGGGCAGCTCGCGGTGGCCCCGGTCGACCATCACGGCCAGCTGCACGGCGCGGGCCCGGCCGTAGTCGTTGAGGGCGTTGAGTGCCGCCCGGATGGTGCGTCCTGTGAACAGGACGTCGTCGACGAGCACCACCGTCTGGCCGGTGAGGTCGAAGGCGATGTCGGTCACCGCTTCGGGCAGCACCGGACGCAGCCCGATGTCGTCACGGTAGAAGGCGACGTCGAGGGTGCCGACCGGCAGCTCGGTCCCCTCGATCCTGGCCAGCTCGGCGGCCATGCGGTTGGCCAGCGGCACCCCGCCGGTCTGCAACCCGATGAGCACGGTGTCGCGAAGGCCGTGGTTGCGTTCGACGATCTCGTGGGCGATGCGGGTGACAGCGCGGCGGAGGTCGTCGGCGCTCATCACCCGGGCCCGGGGAACGAAAACGCCCCCGAGAGGGGGCGTCAAGTACCGCTCGCGTTCGGCCAACCGGCAACCTTTCTGTCCGTGCGGGCCTCACAGGACCCGCTTCACGGTCAGGGCGTCAGGTTAGCAGCAGGCGCCGGCGAACCGCCCGATCCTCCCGCCCGCCGGCCCCCGTCGCGCCGCGGCCCATCCGACGATTGGGTCCTTCTGGCGACCAAATCTGGGCAGACGATGCCCGTCAACGACCAGAAGTGGCCAAACGATCTAGCGGTTGCGGACGGCTTGGAGCTGGCGGGCCTCGATGGGCAGAGAGCCGGTGGTGACGAGGCGGTCGGCGATCACGCCCTGTTGGCTGCCGACCCGCCAGGTGGCCGTCCAGCGCTGGGTGACGGTGACGGTGTAGGTGCCCACGTGGGTGTAGACGTGGGTGATGTCGCCTTCGGGCCACGGGCCACCCCGCCGGCGGATGTTCCGCTCGACGGTGCCGTCGCCCCAGTCGAC
>JAHWJQ010000217.1 GCA_019348305.1 Actinomycetota bacterium | reverse complement strand
CTTCCGATCTACCCGTGCCGCCACCTTGAAAGGGTGGTGTCCTAGGCCACTAGACGATGGGGGCCAGAACTCCCGTCGAGGCCTCAAGACGATAGCAGTCGGCCGTCCTGGCCCGGCCCCTCGCCGGTGAGGTCCCAGTCGGTGCCGGTGGGCGAGTCGCGCACCTCGACGCCGAGCGCCAGGAGCAGGTCGCGCACGGCGTCGGCGTCTTCGTAGCGACGCTCCCTGCGGGCCCCGGAGCGCACCGACAGCAGCGCCTCCACGAAGGGCGCCACCACGTCCCGGCTGTCCCGGGCCGCCAGGGCAAGGTCACCCAGGCGAACGACCATCGACCGCAACAGGGCCCGGCCCTGGTCGGAGATGTCGGAACCCTCGCTGTCCGCCGCCCAGCTATCGAGTTCGCTCTCCAGGTCGAGCACCGTCTGGACGGCCTGGGACACCTCGTGAGCCCCGATGGCCCGCTCGAAGTCCGCCTCCCGCGCCGGCAGGATCTGGAGCAGCGGGCTCTGTGCACGCTGGGCTTGGGAGTCGGTGGCAGGCATCGGAGCAGGCGGGGCGCCGACGACGCCGCCGGCCACCGCTGAGGTTGCAGCCCGCAGGTCCGCTGCCAGCGCCCGCAGCGCCTCCGGGGTCGTCACTGTGCCCGGTTCGAGCACGGAGCTACGACCATTGACTCGCACCGTCACCGTCCCGATGCCGACCACCGTGGCCGACGGCTCGTCGAGATCGAGCACCAGCCCCGTGTGCTCGTCCACGCCGAGCACGAAGGCACCCTCGGGCAGCTCCCGCTCCATCTGGGCCAGTCGGTCCTCGCCGAGGTAGCAGAACCGGGTGTCGTGGTTGCCGCCCTCGGCGTTGTTGTAGTGGGGGATGACGGCTACCGACAGGCCGGCCTCCGACAGGAGGTCGAGACCGTGCTCCCAGCGCGGCGGCTCTCCCACCTTGTAGATCTCATAGACCGGCACCGTGACTACGCCCGTGGTGAGCGCAGCGGCGCTGGCGAAGGTCAGGCACCCGCCGGTCGACAGCTTGTCCCGGAGGATCTGGGGGACGGCCGATGCCTTCCACTGGCGAAGGGCATAGGTCGGGGAACCGGGGCCGGCGAAGACGTAGCGGGCCGAGCGCAGGCGGCCCAGCGACGACTCGTAGGCGACGCTTCCGACCTCGGAGGCCGAGCGGAAGCCGGCCACCTCCACCGGCTGGCCGACGCTGTTCAGGAAGTAGGACTGGGCCCGCCGGGTGAGGTCGCCGGCGTTGGCCTGGAAGCCGAAGGGGGTGTCGAGCAGTACCGCCGGCACCGGCGGAGGCCCGAGGCGCGAGAGGAGCTGACGATGGGTCTTGACCATCGTGGGGCTCGTCTCCCCCGACCCCATGAGCGCGATCAACCGCGGCAGCGTCACCCGAAGAACCCGTCGTCCACACAGCCCAGCAGCAGGTCTGCCACCTTCTCGGGGTGTTGGGCGTGCACGTCGTGGTCGGCTGGCTGCCAGAGGGTGCGAGACCGGGCCAGCCCCGCCTCCGCGGCGGCCACCTCGTCACGCTTGCGGCTGGATCCGTCGTCACAGGGCAACAGCAGCACCGGCACCTCCACGAGGGGGTAGAGGGTCGCCGGCCGGTGCTCCCACAGGTGGCGCAGGATCGTCAGGTGGCGGTCGAGGGTGAGCCACGGGGCCACCGTGGCGTCTTCGCGTACCTGGTAACACGCCATCTGCCCCCGGATGCCGCTTTCCGGCCAGTCGGGGTGGCGTCTCCGCAGCATCGCCTCCATCTCGGTGACCGGCGTGCCTGGGACGGGCGGCGGGGCCATCGCCCGTTCGCACTCCTCCCAGCTGGCGAAGTGGGACAGGTCGATCCAGCCGCCGTCCACGAGGACGAGGCCCAGCAGGGGCGCATCCGGGCGGGCCGCCAGCTGGAGGGCGACGTTGCCACCCCAGGACTGGCCGGCCACCACCGGCCGCTTCCACCCGAGGCCGGTGATGACCGCGGCCAGGTCCGACGCCACGGTGGCGAAGTCGTAGCCGTCATCGGGCTTGTCCGACTGGCCGTGCCCCCGCTGGTCCACGGCGGCCACGCCGTGGCCCGCCGAAGAGAGCGCCTCGGCCACTCCCTGCCACAGCAGGGCGTTGGAAGCCAAGCCGTGGACGAGCAGGAACGGGAGCTTGTCCCCCGGCCACACCTGTACGGCCAAGGAGACGCCGGCGCTGACAGGGACGCGAGTGACGTGCACGGTGCGGCGAAGGTAGCGCCGCTGCAGATGATGGGCAGTACCTTCGCGCCGTGCCCAGCCTCCGGACTCTCGGAGCCGCCCTCGTCGGCTACCTGTTGGGAACCGTCCCGTCAGCTGACGTCGCCGCCCGGCTGGCCTCTGGTGGAGCGATCGACCTTCGCTCCAGCGGCACCGGCAACCCGGGCGCCGCGAACGCCATCAAGGTGCTCGGCCCCGCGTGGGGCTACGGCGTCTTGGCCGCCGACGTGTCCAAGGGGGCCGCGGCATGTGCCGCCGGGACCAGACTGGCCGGGACGCGGGGCGCCCATGTAGCCGGCACGGCCTCCGTGGTCGGCCACTGCTTCCCGGTCTGGAACGGTTTCCGCGGGGGCAAGGGCGTCGGTTGCAGCGTCGGGCAGTGCCTGATGACCTTCCCCGCCTACGTGCCCGTCGACCTGGTGCTGGCCGCCCTCACCAGCACCCGGCGCTGGAAGTCCCGCGCCTATGCAGCGACGCTGATTGCCTCCACGGCCTGGGTCGCCGGTGCCGCCGTCTGGTGGCGCCGGCGCTGGCCCAACGCCTGGGGACCGGAGCCGACCGCCGATCTGCCGCTGGCGGCGGCGGCCAGCAGCGCGGTGATCCTGTACCGGTTCGCATCCGCGCGCCTCCCGGTGACCGAAGAGCCGATGTGATCGGCTTCTGCATCGACTCCAACTCCCAGTTGCCGGGCGAGCTGGTGGCTCGCTACGGCGTGGAGGTGGTGCCACTGAGGGTCTCGATCGACGGGCGCGACTACCGCGAGGGCGTCGACCTCGATGCCGACGACTTCTATGGCCGCTTCGCCGCGGGGACGCCGCAGGTGTCGACCGCGGCGCCGGCGCCGGGCGACTTCACCGCCGCCTACGAAGCGTTGGCGGCCAGAGGGGCGACGGAGATCCTTTCGGTGCACATCGGCTCGGCGATCTCGGCCACGGTCAACGCCGCCCGCCTCGCTGCCCAACTGGTGGACGTCCCGGTGCGCATCGTCGACACCGGCGAGGCCTCCTTCGCCATCGCCTGCGCACTGTGGGAGGCGGCGGAGGCGGTGGCCAAGGGGGCCGACCTCGAGCAGGCAGCAACGGTGGCGGAGGCGGTCGGGAGCCGGTGCGGCAACGTCTTCGTGGTCAAGGCGCTGGAGCTGGCCCGGGCAGGCGGCCGGCTGGCCCCCGGGGCGGAGGACCAGGCCATCGACGGTGTCCCTGTGTTGTCGATGGTCAAGGGCAAGATGACCGTCGTCGGCTCGGCCAGGACGACCGAGGAGGCCGCCGACTTGATGGCCGGTCACATCACCGCGTCGGGGACCAATCTCCGGGTCGGCATCGGCATGGCCGACGCCCAGGCTGCCCCGCTGTGGCGGGCGCTCGAGGACCGCCTGGTCGACGCTGCCGAGGTGCTCGACCTCGTCCGCTACCGCATCGGCCCCAGCGTGGGTGCCCACACCGGCCCCGGCACCGCCGGCTCGTACTACTACTCCACCGCCGTCTAGCCGCCGCCGCGGCCCGGCCCTGTCAGAGGCCCCCGGCCAGTGCCATCACGACCTGCTCCTCGAGCACTCCCAGGTAGGCGTAGAGGGCGAATGCCGGCGCCCGGGGGTCGTCGTCGGGCAGCTCCTCTTCGTACATCTCCTCGGTGACCTCGAGGCGGGTGCCGAGCACAAGGCGC
>JAHWJQ010000216.1 GCA_019348305.1 Actinomycetota bacterium | reverse complement strand
GCTCTACACGGGTGGGTCGGGTGCCAGCGCGCCGTACCAGAAGCTGTTCGCACCGGGGCCGAGGTTCGACGAGCTCATCGCGCCGGCGCTGACCGAGCCGGACATCGAGAAGGTGAGGAAGATCACCGCCGACGCCATGCACGAGGCCATCGACGAGCAGGCCGCGGTCATCCCCCTGGCCGGGATCTACCGGATCTACGGGATGAAGAAGTCGGTGAAGAACTTCGTCCCCCACCCGTCCTTCCTCAACGTGCGCTGGGACGGCGTGGAGAACCGGTGAGGTCGAACGAGCGCCACGGCCGGGGGCGGGGCAGGGGCCCCCGCCCTCCGGAGGAGAACGGGGTTGGGGCCCCGTTCGGGAAGGCGAACCACGGCCGGGGGCGGGGCAGGGGCCCCCGCCCTCCGGAGGAGAACGGGGTTGGGGCCCCGTTCGGGAAGGCGAACAACGCCCACGGGTAGGGGCCGGCCATGAGGACGTACGTGCTCCGCCGCGTCCTCCTTTTGGTGCCCACCCTGCTCGGGGTCTCCCTCCTCGCCTTCGCCCTGGCCAACCTCACCCCCGGCGACCCGGCCGCCGAGCTACTGCGGCGCACCACAGACCACCCTCCCACCCCCGAGGCGGTCGCCGAGACGCGAAAAGAGCTCGGCCTCGACCGGCCGCTGGCCATCCAGTACGTGTCGTGGCTCGGTGACGCCGTCACAGGCGACCTCGGCATCTCCTACGGGACCAGGCGCCCGGTCAGCACCGAGATCATCCGGCGCATCCCCCGCACGCTCGAGCTTGCGGTGCCTGCCGCGCTGGCCGCCCTGGTCCTGGCGCTGGTCCTGGGTGTGGTGTCGGCGGTGAACCGCAACGGCTGGGCCGACCAAGTCATCCGCGTCGGATCGGTGATGGGTGCATCGATGCCGAGCTTCTGGCTGGCCCTGCTCCTCATCATCTTCTTCTCCTTGAAGCTGTCGGTCCTGCCGGTGGCTGGCCGGGAGTCAGGCGCCCGCAGTCTCGTGCTGCCGATCATGACCCTCGCCCTGACGCCCACGGCGGTCCTGGCCCGCTTCACCCGCTCGACCATGCTCGAGACGCTGGGCGACGACTACGTGAGAACGGCCTGGGCCAAGGGCCTCACCGGCTGGCGGGTGGTGGGACACCACGCTCTGCGCAACGCCTGCATCCCCATCGTCACCGCCTTTGGCACCAGCCTCGGCCACCTGATCTCGGGCGCCGTGATCATCGAGACGATCTTTCTCTGGCCCGGCATAGGCAAGCTTGCTGTAGATGCGATCCTCCAGCGCGACTACCCGATGATCCAGGGGTTCACCCTTTACGCTGGCATCGCCTTCGTGGCGATCAACCTCCTGGTCGACCTGTCCTACGGGGCCTTCGACCCCCGCATCCGCCTCGGTCAGGGCCGAACACGGTCGTGACGACTGCCGCCGCGGTCTCGCCGGACCTGGGTGTGCTGACGCCCGAGGTCCTGGTCGCCCCCAAGGGACGGACCGTCCGGCTCCTCCTCAGTGACAGGACCGCCCTCATCGGGCTGGTGCTGGTCACCTCGCTGGCCGTCGCCGCCCTCCTGGCCCCGATCCTCGCCCCTCATCACCCCAACGACGTCGACGTGCTCCGACGCTTCGCCCCCCCGTCGGCCGAGTTCCCGCTGGGCACCGACCACCTCGGCCGCGACGTGCTGTCCCGGCTGCTCTACGGCGCCCGCCTGTCCATCGGCGCCACCCTGGTGGCCACCTTCGGGATCTCGGTCATCGGGGTGACGATGGGCATGCTGGCCGGCTACCTCGGTGGCGCCGTCGACACGGTGATCAGCCGGGTGGTGGAGATCCTCCTCGCCCTTCCCTCCTTCCTGCTCGCCCTGGCCGTCACCGGCGTGCTCGGGCCCGGGCTGGGGAACATCACGCTCGCCGTCACGGCCGTCTGGTGGGCGAGCTACGCCCGCATCGTCCGTGGCGTCGTCCTGGTAGAGACCGGCCGGGCCTACGTCGAGGCGGCGCGCGCCATCGGCGCTTCGAGCCTGCGGATCCTCGGCCGCCACGTGCTGCCCAACATCGTGGCGCCGGTCGTCGTCCTGACCACGCTGGATCTGGGTGCCGTGCTGCTCGGCCTGTCGGCCCTTTCGTTCCTGGGCCTGGGGGTGAAGCCGCCGACGGCGGAGTGGGGTGCGATGCTGGCCGAGGGCCGGACGTACCTCGGGCCGGCGCCCAACATGATGCTGTTCCCGGGTGCGGCCATCTTCCTCATGGTGCTCGGCTTCAACCTGCTGGGGGACGGCCTGCGTGACCTGCTCGACCCCCGGACGCGGCGCCACGTCCCCCGGCGGGTGAGGCGGTGGACCGGCCGGGCCGGTCGTGCTCGGGCGGCGGCGCTACAGCCAGTCCCTCCGCCTGAAGGCCAAGTACCCGGTGATGGTGACGACCGCCATGAGGCCCAGGGCGAAGGGGTAGCCGAACCGCCACTTCAGCTCGGGCATGTGGTCGAAGTTCATGCCGTAGATGCCGGCGATGAGCGTGGAGCCGAGCAGCAGCGCGCCCCATGACGTCATCTTCTTCATCACCTGGTTCATGTGGTTCGAGATGATGGCCAGGTGGGCGTCGACGGCGTTGCCCATCAGCTCGCGCTGGGCGTCGATCTGGTCGGTGGCCCGCAGGACGTGGTCATAGACGTCCTGGAAGTGGGTGAGCGCGAGCTCGTCGATCCATTCGACCTCCCGGCGCAGAATCGAGTTCATGACCTCCCGCATCGGCTGGACGCGGCGGCGGAAGCCGACCAGGTCGCGGCGCAGTTCGTAGAGGTCGTGCTGCATCTGGCGCTCGTCGCGGAGCTGCTCGGCGAAGATCCGCTCCTCCAGGTCTTCGAGGCGGTCCTCGCTGCGGTCGGCGCGGTCGAAGTAGCCATCGACCAGCGCGTCGAGGATCGTGTAGAGGAGGAAGCCCGACGTCGTCTCCTTCGGCCCGCTGCGCTCGAAGCGCTTGCGGGCGTTGTCGAGCGGCCAGGGCTCGCCGTCCTCACCACAGCCCCGGATGGTGACCAGCCAGCCGGGGCCCGCGAAGACGTCGACCTCAGCCAGGGCGGCCGAGTAGGCGACCACGAAGGCGTGGCCCGGGTACAGCTCCAGCTTGGGGCGCTGGCCGTGCTTGCGGGCGTCCTCGATGGCCAGGGGGTGCAGCGAGAGCTCCTCGCTGATGCAGACGAAGTCGGCGTCGTCGGGGTCGAGGGCGTCGACCCACACCAGGGTGCCGTCGCGTCCGACCACGTCGGAGATCTCCGCGGGGTCGATGTCTTCGCGGGCGCCCGCGTCGGTGTAGGTGCAGACTTCGATCACGATCGCGGGCCGTTCGTCATCTCGTGGCGGGGCGGACGGGGGCGAAGGCTTGTGCGGCCCACTCCCGGCACTCCCTGGTCGCTGCGGTCCTGACGCCGTCGGGCAGTCGGCCCACCGCCACTTCGAGCACGATCTGGCCGTCGAAGCCATCGGCCACCATGGCCGCCGCCAGGTCACCCAGGGGCAGAGTCCCCTGCCCGGGCGGGAGGTGCTCGTCGCCCCTGGTCGAGGTGGAGTCCGACAGGTGCAGGTGGCGCACCCGGCCCCGCATGACCTCGTAGCGCTCGAGCAGCTCCTGGCGGGCGGCGCCGACGTGGGAGGTATCGAGGGTCACCGCCGAGTAGCCGGCGAAGGCTTCGTCGTCGTTGCCAAGGTAGGGCTCCACGGTACGGCCGAGGGCGACAACGGTATACATGTTCTCGACCGTGACGACGGGGCCGCCGCCGGCGTTCAACTCGTCGACCAGGCGAAGGAAGTCCAGGGCGTAGTCGCGCTGCCAGCGGAAGGGCGGGTGGGTCACCACCACCGGGGCCCCCACGGCGGCGGCCATGTCCACCGACCGGCGCAGCTTGAACTCGGGCTTCCATCCCCAGACGTGCT
>JAHWJQ010000215.1 GCA_019348305.1 Actinomycetota bacterium | reverse complement strand
CGCTACCAGACCATCGGCCGCGACGAGGCGGAGCGCCTGCGCCGGGAGTGGGGGGTGGCGCATTCGGGCTCGTTCGTCCGCCTCTACTGCGGCGACGCGGCCGAGGGCGAGTTCTTCCGTCCCGAGAGCGCCCCCGAGGGGCCCACCGGCCTCTACAGCCGAGACCGCCACGCCATCGCCCTCAACTCGCCGGAGGTGCACACCAACCCGAGCCGTGACCAGCTGGTGCACGTGAAGACCTGGCTTTGGATCGACAGCGCCCGCTTCACCACCCAGAAGACCAGCGCCACCTTCGTCGATCCCGCGACGGGCGAGCCCTACACCGTCACCGCCACGGCCACGCCCACCCGGGTGGTGTGGGAGATGGGCGACGGCCGGGAAGTGGCCTGCACCGACTCCGGCACCCCCTATGACCGCAGCGTTCCCGCTGACGGCCAGGACACGACGTGCAGCCACACTTACCGGCGCAGCTCGGCCCAGCAGGCCGACCAGGTCTTCGCCGGCCGCGTCACCTCCTACTTCCAGGTCAAGGTGTTCGTGAACCGGGCGTTGGACACCGAGTTCGAGAGCCCCGGCTGGACCGCACCCTTCGCCCGGCGGGTGGCCGAGGGCCAGGCCGTCGGCACCAGGGCCGGCTGATGACCACCACCACGAGCCGGCCCGAGGTGGCCACGGCACTGCGGCTGGCGCCGCCGCCGGCCCGCCAGCGCCGCTGGAGCCTGGCCGTGGTCGGGTTGCTCCTGACGCTGGGCGCGGCCCTGGCCTTTGCCGTTCTGTGGATGAACGCGGGGCAGCGCCGGCCGGTGCTGGCCATGGCCAGGGCGGTGCCCGCCGGACAGGTCATCACCCCCGCTGATCTCCAGGTCGTGAGGGTGGCCACCGACCCGGGCGTGTCCGTGGTGCCCTCCGAGCGCCGGGCCCGCGTGGTCGGGCGCACCGCGGGGGTCGACCTGGTGGCCGGCGCCCTGCTCAGTGACGCCCAGCTCGGCCGGCCCACGGCTGTGGGCCCCGGGGAGGCCGTGGTCGGGCTGCCGCTGCGGTCGAGCCAGCTGCCGGCCCGCCTCCGCCCCGGGGACCGGGTGGCGGTGGTCGACACGGGCGTCAACGGCGGGCGGGCCGGCGCGGTGATCACCCAGGCCAAGGTGCTGGGCACCACCACCGCGGCCGACGGCAACGTGGTGGTGTCGCTCGTGGTGGCCGAGCCGGTGGCCGGCCCGGTGACGGCACTCGTGGCCTCGGAACGGGCCCGCATCTTCCTGTTGCCGGCATGAGCTTCGTCGCCCTGGGCTCGGCCAAGGGCTCCCCGGGCGTGACGACGCTGGCCGCCGCTCTGGCGGCCACCTGGCCGCCGGGGCGCGACCTGCTCTTGGTGGAGGCCGACCCCGCCGGAGGTGCGCTGGCAAGCCGCTTCGACCTGCGCGCCGATCCCGGCCTGGTCTCCCTGGCCGCCGCCGGGCGCCGGGACCTCGACGAAGAGGTGCTCGGCCAGCACCTCCAGCACATGCCGGGCGACGGGGCGGCCAAGGTGCGGCTGCTGCCCGGGCCGGTAGCTGCGGAGCAGGCGTCGGTGGCGCTTTCGGCGCTGCGGGGGCGGTTGGCCGAGGTGCTCGAACGGGTGCCGGGTGACGTCATCGTCGACTGCGGGCGGCTCGATGCCGGATCGCCGGCGCTCGAACTGGTCAACGCCGCCACCGTGCTGGCCCTCGTCCTGCGCCCGACGGTGGCCGACGTCCACCATGCGTCGACCAGGCTGGCCGCCCTCTCGCCGCGGTGCCTGGTCGGCGTGGTCGTGGTGGGGGAGCGGCCCTATTCCCCCACCGAGGTCGCTGCGGCGGTGGGTGCTCCCCTGATCGGCACGGTCCCCGCCGATCCCCGAAGCGCCGGCGCCCTCAACGGCGAGACGGGCATGCGCCGGGGGATCGAGCGCGCTCCGCTGTTGCGGGCGTCGCGCAAGCTGGGCGAGCAGCTCATCGACTTCCTGGCCATGAACGACGCACTCAAGGCGGCGGGATGAGCCCGGAGTCCGAACAGCTCGTCCGGCGCCTCCGCACGGAGGTGGCCGACCAGCTGGCCCAGCGACTGCGGGCCGACGAGGTTGCCGGCCGCGCCCGGCTCAACCAGACCGACCAGCGGCTGTTCGGGCGCCAGCTCATCAACCAGCGCCTGGCCCGCTATGCCCAGGACCTGCTCGAGCAGGGCCGCCCGCCACTCGACGCGGTCGCTGAGGCCGAGATCGCCCAGGCGGTGCACGACGCGCTGTTCGGGTTCGGGCCGCTGCAGCGCCTGCTCGAGGACGACTCGATCGAGAACATCGACGCCAACGGCTGTGACGAGGTGTGGATCACCCGCTCCGACGGGACCAAGGAGCGGGCCCCGGCCATCGCCTCGTCCGACGACGAGCTGATCGACCTCCTGCGCACGGCGGCGGCGCGGGTAGGCCTCACCGAGCGCCGCTTCGACACGGGAGCGCCCAGCCTCAACCTCCAGCTGCCCGACGGGAGCCGGCTCTTCGCCATCATGGCCGTGACGCAGCGCCCGTCGCTGGCCATCCGCCGCCACCGCTACCCGAAGGTGTTCCTGTCCGACCTCCAGGGCCTGGGGACCATCGATCTGGCCCTGCGGGAGTTCCTGGCCGCCGCCGTGCGGGCCCGCAAGAACATCATCGTCTGCGGCGGCGTCGATGCCGGCAAGACGACCCTCCTGCGGGCCTTGTTGAACGAGATCGGTCCGGAGGAGCGCCTCGTCACCATCGAGGACAACTTCGAGATCGGCCTCGACCGCTACCCCGAGCTGCACCCGGACGTGGTGGCACTGGAGGGCCGGGAGCGCAACGTGGAGGGCGAGGGCGAGGTGAGCCTGGTGGAGCTGGTCCGCTGGGGCCTGCGCATGAACCCCGACCGGGTGATCGTGGGAGAGGTCCGGGGGGCCGAGGTGCTGCCGATGCTCAACGCCATGAGCCAGGGCAACGACGGCTCGATGTGCACCCTGCACTCCAACTCCTCGGCCGGGGCCTTCGGCAAGCTCGCCATGTACGCCATCCAGGCCCCCGAGCGCCTGCCTCTGGAGGCCACCAACCTGCTCGTGGCCAACGCCGTCGACCTGGTCGTCCACCTTGGGCGCGACAGCCGGTCCCGGTTCGTGTCGTCGGTGAGGGAGGTCGTGGGGGCCGACGGGAGCCTCGTCATGTCGAACGAGGTCTTCGTCCCCGGCCCCGGCCGCCGTGGCGTCCCCGGTGCGCCGCTGCGGTCGGCCACCATGGACCAGTTGATGGAGGCGGGCTTCGACCCCACCGTGCTCACCCGACCCGACGGCTGGTGGGGAGCGTGACCCTCGTCGCCATCCTCCTGGGCGCCCTGGCCGGGTTCGGCTTGCTGTTGGTGGCGGCCGGCCTCGGCGGTCGCACGCTCGACATCCCCCGCCCCCAGCGGTCGGCCCCGCGCATCGACCGGCTGGCGTTGCGGGTCGCGCTGGCCGTCGCCGGCGGCGCGGTGATGGCCGCCCTCACCGGGTGGCCGGTCGGGGCCCTGCTCGTGGCCGTCGCCGCCTTCCTGGCCCCCGACCTCGTCGGTTCCGGGGCGCGGCGGGGTGCGGACATCGCCCGGCTGGAGGCGATCGCCGCCTGGGCGGAGATGTTGCGCGACACGATGGCGGCGGCCGGCGGACTCGAGCAGTCGATCGTGGCCAGCGCCGCGGTAGCGCCGCCGGCCATCCGGACCGAGGTGCAGGTGCTGGCCGCGCCCTGCACCCCCAGCACCGCGACCAGCGTTGCGGAGCTGTCGAGTACGGGCACCGCGACGGCGTTGAGGTCCTCCTCGCGTTCGCCGGCGAGCTGAGCCCAGCCGTGTTCGCGCACACGGCCGATCTCCCGCTCGAGCGTGGCGAGGTCGAGATCGGCCGGCGCACCAGCCTGGAGGAGGTGCAGGCCGTCATCGCCGGCACCCGCCCCCCCAAGGAGCACGTCGACCCC
>JAHWJQ010000214.1 GCA_019348305.1 Actinomycetota bacterium | reverse complement strand
TCTTCTTGTTCTGGCCCGCCCGCTGGATCGGCCATCGGGTGTCGCCGCCCACCCGGCCGATCTAGTTCTGGATGTTCGAGCCGAGCTTGCTCAGCTTGTTGGACGTCTGGTTCCCGAGAAAGGTGATCGCGAGGATGCAGACCACGGCGATGAGGGCCACGAGCAGCGCGTACTCCACGAGGCTGGCGCCGGCATCGTCCTGGCCCCCCCAGCGGGCGCGCACGTATGGCACGACGTACTGCTGGTAGTAGGACACGAGATTCACAGGAGCTCCTTGGCCGGTTGGTCGCATTCACGGTATCGGCTCGACGCCCGGCTCCTTCATAGGCCGATCGGACCATTTCGTGGGCCACCGCACTCAATCGAGGCGAATTACTCCCATCCGTAGTCCTTTGACCACTGCTTGTGTGCGGTCGCGGGCGTCGAGCTTCTCGTAGATCGAGGAGAGGTGGTTCTTCACGGTGCTGACGCTGATGAACAGCGCCTCCGCGACCTGGGGCGGCGACGCCCCTTCGGCGATCAATTGGAGAACTTCGACCTCCCTGGCGGTGACGAGGGGTGACATCTCCGCCTCGTCCTGCAACGACGTCGCTTCGTCGAGCAGGGCCTTTGCCAGACCACTGGAGAGGGCGCCGTCCCCACTGGCTGCCAGCCGTACGGCCTGGGCCACTTCTTCCAGGCTGCAGTCCTTGGTCAGGTAGCCGGCGGCGCCCGACTGCAGGGCTTGGCGGACGAGGTCGGCGTCGGCGTGCATGGTGAGCACCACCACCTGGGTTGCCGGGCGCTGGCGGCGTAGCTGCCGGGTCGCCTCCACGCCGTCCAGTACCGGCATCGAGATGTCCATGAGCACGACGTCGGGCATCAGCTCCAGGGCCAGGCGGACCGCTTCCTCACCGTCGGCCGCCTCGCCCACGATCTCGAAGCCCTCGGCCTCCATGGATCGGCGCACGCTCTGGCGGACCATGGTGTGGTCGTCGGCCAGCAGCAGGCGGACGCTCATCGCTCGCCGCCGCCCGCCGCACCCGTGAGCGGGGATCGCTCCAGCTCGCAGCGCACAGTCGTCCCCGCACCGGGGGCCGAGGAGAGTTGGAGGTGGGCGCCGATGGACGCCGCTCGCTCGCGCATCCCCAGGATGCCGTACCGGTCGGCGCGGCCCCCCGCAGTGGGGAGGCCGTTCGGCGAGGCGAGGCCGCGCCCGTCGTCGTGAACCTCGAGTACGGCCCTCGCGCCGTCGCAGTGCCACCGCACGCCAACCATCGATGCCTGAGCGTGCCGGTAGGCGTTCGTTACGGCCTCCTGGGCGATGCGCCACATCTCTCGCTCTTGGCGGACGGGGAGCCGCTCGGTGGCGGAGTGGTCGAAGCGGACCTCCAGGCCGGTCCGCTCTCCCACCCGGTCGAGGAACTCGGCCAACGTGGTGACCAGGTCCTTGCGGTCCGACACGTCGGTCCGCAGGTCATACAGCGTGTCTCGCACCTCGGTGACCACCTTGCGCACCTGTTCGCGCAGCTGGAGCAGGTCCTCGGCCACCGGTTGAGCATCGGGCTGGCGGCCGATGCGGTC
Source organism: Actinomycetota bacterium (assembly GCA_019348305.1). The sequence continues at coordinate 2,429 of JAHWJQ010000214.1, read as the reverse complement.
GAGTTCGAAAGAGACGAAGGCGAGGGACTGGCCCACCCGGTCGTGCAGGTCACGGGCGATGCGATCTCGCTCGTCGTCGGCTCCCACCGTCCGCAGACGAGAGAACCAACGGGCGTTGTCGAGGGCCAGCGCAGCCTGGGCGGCGACGCCCTCTCCGAGCAGCAGCTCTCGATGCCCGAGTTGGTCCTGGCTGCGGCTCTCGGCGGCGAGCAACCCGATGAGACGTTCGCGGGCCCGCAGTGGCAAGTAGATGCCGGCCTTGCTGACGGGGGAGATCCCCGGGGCGGCAAGGCTGAGGCTCGGCTCACCCTGGGCCAGCGCGCGCCGGGCGGGAGCGGGCAGGTCGCTTTCGGCAATGACGGGTGGCAGCCGGACCCCTTGGGCGCCGGCGACCGCCCACCCCGCCCCGCGCTCCTCCTTGAGGAGCACCACCACCACATCCAGGGGGAAGAGCTCGCGCAGCTGGGCGATGGTGGTGGCGATCGTCTCGTCGAGGTCGAGCGATGCCGGCAGCGTCTGGGCCAGAGCGTTGAGTTGGGCCAAAAGGTCATTGGTCTGGCGGGCGATGGCGTTCTGCTCCTCGGCCTGTCCGAACAGGCGCCGGGCGTAGCCGGCGACCAGGGCGATGAGGACCAGCTCGCCGCCCCACTGCACGGTCACGAGGGCATCGGGAGCGAGGGTGGTCACGTGGTAGGGGATGGCCACGGCGGCGACCGCCGCGCATGCGGTCCGGATGGCGAAGCCGAACCCCCGCGCGAACCCGGCAGCGACGATCGCGGATGCCACCGAGAACACATAAGGCGAGCTCCAGAACCCGCTCGCCACCACGACGCCCAGGCTGAGCCCCACCTCGGCCAGGACCATGACGAGGCTGGTGAGGCGACCGGTCAGGTAACGCAGCGGCCGCACGGTGCGCACGGCGGCGTAGGCGACCAGGGGGGCGCCCAGGGCCAGGAGCCGGGCCGGTTCTGAGTTGTCGAGCGCAGCCAAGGCGAGGCCGATGGCGACGGTTCCCCAGCGGATGGCGGTGACGAGCGGCGCGAAGTTGGCGAGCAGGTCCAGAGGCGGGGTGGTGGCGGGGGGGGCCGGGGTGGCGGCCCCGTCTGTCGGCGGCCGCGACGCGGCGACGCTGGCCGGGGAGGCCGGTTCGGCCCCGGCCCCGGCGTCGGCCCGGGATGGCGTCCGAAGTTCGATCACCCGATGGTACGTTCCCCACCCCTTCCGTAGGATCGGCCGGTGATCGCCATCGGACTGACCGGAGGGATCGGGTCGGGCAAGTCCACGGTGTCAGCCCTGCTGGCTGAACGGGGCGCGGTGATCATCGACGCCGATGCCATCGTGCGAGAGATCCAGGCGCCCGGGGGTTTGGCCTACGACGCGATCATCAGGCATTTCGGCGCCGGCATCGTGGCTGCCGACGGTCGCATCGACCGCGCCGCGTTGGCCGCCGTCGTGTTCGGCGATCCCTCGGCCCGTGCCCACCTCGAGCGCCTCACCCATCCCTTCGTCATTCAGGTGATGGCCGAGCGGGTGGCCGCCCAGCCAGATGGGGACGCAGTGGTCGTGCTCGACGTGCCGCTGCTGGCGGAGCGGGGCCCGGCGCGGTACCCGGTAGCCGCGGTCGTGGTGGTGGACTGCCCTGTCGAGGTCGCCGTGCGCCGGCTGGTCGAGCGACGGGGCCTGAGCGAGGAGGAGGTGAGGGCTCGGGTCGCGGCCCAGGCATCCAGGCAGGAGCGGCTGGCGGTGGCCGACTTCGTCATCGACAACTCGGGGTCGTCGGAGGCACTCGAGGGCGAGGTCGAGCGGGCGTGGCGCTGGATCCACTCGCTCCCCCACAGCGCTTCTGGGTCCTGAAACGGTGCGAGTCCGCACTGCGTCAGGGCCCAAAAGGTCCGGCGGAGGTTGTCCCAGCCCCGACTTACACTCGGACGGTGCCCCCCTTCGAGGTCGTGTCCGACTTCCAGCCGGCCGGCGACCAGCCGGCGGCCATCGCCGCGCTGGCCAAGGGCATCGAGCGCGGTGACCGGTTCCAGACGCTGCTGGGCATCACCGGCTCGGGTAAGAGCGCCACGATCGCCTGGACCATCGAGGCGGTGCAGCGGCCGACGCTCGTCATCGCTCCGAACAAGTCGCTCGCCGCCCAGCTGGCCAACGAGATGCGGGAGTTCTTCCCGAAGAACCGGGTCGAGTACTTCGTCAGCTACTACGACTACTACCAGCCCGAGGCCTACATCCCCTCGAGCGACACCTACATCGAGAAGGACTCGTCGGTGAACGACGAGATCGACCGCCTCCGCCACGCGTGCACGTCCGCCCTGTTGACGCGCCGCGACGTGATCGTCGTGGCGTCGGTGTCATGCATCTACGGGCTCGGCTCACCCGAGGCCTACGCCAAGAAGATCCTGTTCCTGCGGGCCGGCGCCGAGATC
>JAHWJQ010000213.1 GCA_019348305.1 Actinomycetota bacterium | reverse complement strand
GGGGCGCCATGGACATCGAGGGGTTCGGCGAGCAGCGGGCCTACCTGTTCACCCGTGAGGGGCTGCTGTCGGACGTGGGCGACATCTACTCGTTGACGGCGGAGAAGCTGGCCCGCTTCGAGGGCTTCGGCGAGCTGTCGATCGCCAACCTGCTCGGGGCCATAGAGGCGTCGAAGACCCGGCCCCTGCCCAACCTGTTGATCGGGCTCAACATCCGCCACGTGGGGGCCGCCGGCGCCCAGCTCCTGGCCCGGGCCTTCGGCCACCTCGACCGGCTGATGGAGGCCTCAGTCGTTGAGATCGCCTCGGTCGAGGGGATCGGCCCCAAGATCGCCACCAGCATCCACGAGTTCTTCGCCTCCGAGCACAACCGCGAGGTCATCGACAAGCTGCGGGGCGCCGGCCTCAACTTCGCGGGCCCCGAAGCGCCCGACCTTGCCCAGACGCTGGCGGGCATGTCGGTCGTCGTCACCGGCACCCTGGAGGGGTGGTCGCGGGAGGCGGCGGAGGAGGCCATCAAGGCCCGCGGCGGCAAGGCGCCGGGCAGCGTGTCGAAGAAGACGACGGCGGTGGTGGCCGGCGAGGCGCCGGGGGCGGCCAAGCTGGCCAAGGCCCAGGAGCTGGGCGTCCCCGTCCTCGACGAGGCCGCCTTCACCCGCCTGTTGGAGACCGGCGAGCTCCCGCTGGCGCCGGCGCCCCCGCCCGCCTAGCCCCCACGTCTGGGCAGGCTGAGCGTCGGATAGCGACGTTGAGGCTGCCCAAACTGCGGCGATGGACTCTGTCAGGCGGCGGTGAAGCACCAGGTGTAGGGGCGCCCCGCCGAGTCGGGGCCGGTGGCCGCGGCCCAGAAGATCACCGTGGCGCAGTGGCGCCCCTCGGCGAGGTCGGGGATCTCCTTGTCGGCCCCCGGCGTGAAGGAGAGCCGGTTGATCCCGGAGATGCGGTCCAACTGGTCGTCGGGGATGTCGACCCGGTCGATCCTGAGCCTCCCCTCGTAGCCGAAGCTCAACTCGGCGCCCACCGAGCCCTGGCGAACGGCGACCGTCTCGGGCTCGGGGAACACCCGCACGAGGCCCACCCGCCGCACCGCGACCGGCTCTTCGCTCTTGGACTGGAAGCCCAACACGAGCAGGAAGGCGGCGACACCGAGGCCGGCGAAGACGGCGAGAGGCCCCATCCAACGTTTCACGAGGCCATTGTCGCTCGCGCCCAGGGCCAAAAGGTGTCCCCGGTCGGCCCAGGGGCAGCCGGTAACGTAGCTCCGTGGCCACGCCGCGCATTGCCGAACAGATCGGCCGGGTGCTCGGGGGGCGCTACCGGCTGGTCGCTCCCATCGGCACCGGCGCGTCCGCCCACGTCTACGTGGCCCACGACGTCACGCTCGGCCGGCGGGTGGCAGTCAAGATCCTCCACCCGGCCCTGGCCGGCGACGACTCGTTCCTCCGGCGCTTCCGGGCCGAGGCCCAGGCGGTGGCGGGCCTGCGCCACCCCCACATCATGAACGTCTACGACTGGGGCCAGGACGACGACGGGCCGTTCCTCGTGCTCGAGCACCTGGAGGGCGGCAGCCTCCGCGACGTCCTCGACGCCGGCCACCGCCTCAGCCCCTCCCAGGCGCTCCAGGTCGGACTGGAGGCAGCCCGGGGGCTCGAGTACGCGCACCGCAGGGGCCTGGTCCACCGTGACATCAAGCCCGCCAACCTCCTCTTCGACGACGAAGGCCGCCTCTGCATCGCCGACTTCGGCCTGGCCCGGGCCTTGGCCGAGGCGGCCTGGACCGAGCCCGCGGGGGCGGTGCTGGGGACGGCTCGTTACGCGTCCCCCGAGCAGGCCAAAGGCTCCTCCGTCGACGGCAAGGCCGACGTGTACGCGCTGGCCCTGAGCCTGGTGGAAGCGGTGACGGGGCGCCTCCCCTTCGCCGCCGACACCACCATCGCCACGCTCATGGCCCGCATCGACAAGCCGCTCGAGGTGCCGGCCGAGCTGGGCCCGCTGGTCCCCGCGCTGGCCGCCGCCGGCGCCCCCGACCCCGACAGCCGCGTCGATGCCGCCGGGCTGGCCCGCATGCTCGAAGAGGCCGCGCCCGACCTTCCCCGGCCAAAGCCGCTGCCCCTCGCCCGCTCGGGCGACGGTGGCATCGACCTCACCACGACCGATGGTCGCGACCTCACCGTGATCAGCTCCCCTGCGGCGCGGAGCCGTCTCTTCGACGTCGAGGCAGACACCGCCGCGCCCGCGGCCGGCACGCGGCGCCGGCGCGGGCTCCGCCCCATCCTGTTGGCCCTGTTCGCGGTGATCGCCCTCGCCGCCGGCGCCTTTGCCGCAGTGGCGGTTACCAAGCCCAGCTACCGCGTCCCCGACCTTCAGGGCAAGACGGTGGCCGACGCCCGGCGATTGACCGGGGGCGAGCAGGAGTTCCGCATCATCCAGGTTCCCGGCGACTTCTACCGGGAGGACGTCCCACCGGGCGAGATCGTGGGCCAGGACCCCCCTGCCAAGACCCGTCTCAAGCAGGGGGGCACCATCTCGGTGCAGGTATCCGACGGCCCCGAGCCGCGGGTCGTGCCGGACCTCGCCGGCAAGACCAGGGCCGAGGCCCAGCAGCTCCTCGACCAGGCGGGGCTGGGGTTCGCGGCCCAGCAGGCGTTCCACGAGACCGTTCCCGCCGACCACGTGATCGACTGGTCACCGAAGGAAGGCCGCCACCCCAAAGGCTCGGCCATCACCGTCGTCATCTCCAAGGGCAAGGAGCCCAAGCCGGTCCCCAGCTTCGTCGACCGCCTCTTCGAGGACTACCAGAAGCTGCTCGAAGGCCTCGGGTTCAAGGTGAAGAAGGAAGAGGCTTTCAGCGACAAGTTCGACGCGGGCCAGATCATCACCACCCGCCCGCCCCCCGGCGACGAGGCCGTGCCGGGCAGCGAGGTCACGGTCGTGGTGTCCAAGGGCCCCGACGAGGTGGCCATCCCCGACGTGGCCGGCCGCTCCATCGAAGAGGCCATTGCCATCCTGCAGAGGGCTGGTCTCAAGGTCGCTGGGCCCTTCGGGCCACCCAACGCCCGGCGGGCCTACGGCACCTCCCCGGAAGCCGGCAAGAAGGTCAAGCGGGGCTCCACGGTCGACCTCTACACCGGCCGCTAACCTCGCCGGACTCCAATCCCTCTCCCCCGGAGGTAACACCATGGGCGCCCTCGACGGACGTGTCGCCATCATCACCGGCGCCGGCCGCGGCCTCGGCCGCGAGCACGCGCTCCTCTTCGCCTCCGAGGGCGCCAAGGTGGTCGTCAACGACCTCGGTGGTGCCGTCGACGGCTCCGGTGACGACCGCACGGCCGCCCAGCAGGTGGTGGACGAGATCAAGCAGATGGGCGGCGAGGCCGTCGCCAACGCCGACAACGTCGCCGACTGGGAGGGCGGCCAGCGGCTGGTCAACACCGCGGTGGAGACCTTCGGCGACCTGCACATCCTCGTCAACAACGCCGGCATCCTGCGAGATCGGGTCCTGGTCAACATGACCGAAGAGGAGTGGGACTCGGTCATCAACGTGCACCTCAAGGGCCACTTCGTCCCCAGCCGCTGGGCTGCCTCCTACTGGCGGGAGCAGTCCAAGGCCGGCAAGGAGGTCAGAGCCAACATCATCAACACCTCCTCCACCTCCGGGCTGCTGGGCAACCCAGGGCAGGCCAACTACGGGGCGGCCAAGGCCGGGATCGGCGCCTTCACGGTGATCCTCGGCCAGGAGCTCACCCGCTACGGCGTACGGACCAACGCCATCGCTCCCGCCGCCCGCACCCGGATGACCGAGGCCACCCCCGGCTTGGGCGAGATCGTCAAGGCGCCCGAGGAGCCGGGCCAGTTCGACGTCTGGAACCCGGCCAACGTGTCGCCCCTGGTGGCCTGGCTGGCCAAGGAGGACTGCCCGGTCAACGGCAAGGTGTTCTTCGTCCAGGGCGGCACCATCAAGGCGTTCAGGGGCTGGACCATGGGCGAGGGCATCGAGAAGAACGAGCGCTGGACG
>JAHWJQ010000212.1 GCA_019348305.1 Actinomycetota bacterium | reverse complement strand
ATCGAAGGCTTCGTCGACGAAGCCGGCGGGGCCGAGGTGGTGGCCTTCGCCACCCTGGCCGACCGCGATCCGTGTCATGTAGACCTCGTGGCCCGGTAGCCTAGGAACGACACAGTTGCTGAGGAGGCTCCAGTGAGCAGCACGACCCAGACCGACACCATCACCCTGAGCGACGCCGCCGTCGCCAAGGTCGCCGATCTCATTGCTCAGGAGGGCCAGGCTGACCTCGCCCTTCGGGTGGCTGTGCGCCCCGGCGGCTGCTCGGGCTTCAGCTACGAGATGTTCTTCGATTCCGATGTGGCGGACGACGACGTGCAGCTGAGCTTCGGCGACGTGCGGGTGCTGGTCGACCCGGCCAGCTCCAAGCTGCTCTCGGGGGCCACGCTCGACTACAAGGATGGGCTGCAGGGGGCCGGGTTCGCCATCAACAACCCCAACGCCCAGCGCACCTGCGGCTGCGGCCAGTCCTTCTCCTGAGCCTGGCTCCGCCGTCAGCGTAAGGACCGGGCGCGTCCCGGTCCTAGCGCGGCGGCGGTGACAACGCCCACCAGGGCGAGGCCGGCGACGACGGCGGCAAGAATCTCGAGCCCCTCCAGTCGGCCGGCCGCCGCGGACACGAGTGCGTCGGGGTTGACGCGCGAGCACAAGTCCGAGCGGAAGCCTCCGGGGGCACGAGTCAGCAGCAGGCCCACCCGCTCCCCGGTGGCGGGCGCGATGCCGCACGACGCCTCGTCGGCGGCACTGGCGACGTCGGCCGTCTCGCCGACCTCGCCTTTGACGGCCGCCTCCACCTTGAACTGGCTGATCACCGTTCGCGCTCCGGTCGCGGCCGGTTCGTTGGCCAGGGGATCGTTGCGGCCGAGGTAGGTGCCGACGAACGCGGCGTCAGCCTCCGCCAGTCGGGCGGCGACGGAGGAGTCTGCGTCGGCCGCGCAGGAGCAGGCCGCCGCCGGCGCGGCCGTTGAGACCAGGGCCGACGCGGCAACGGCGGCCACGAGCGCCAAGCGCCAAACACGCGTCATGGCGCCAGACTAGGAGCGGTAGGTTGCGCTCGCGGTGTCAGAACCCTCGCCTCGTGATCGCTTCGTCACCGTCTACGGGCGCAAGCCGGTGCTGGAGGCGCTCGCCGACGCCCGGCTGACCGTGGACAAGCTGCTGCTGGCCGACAACGCGCCGGGCGCCGCAGTCCAGGAACTGGTGGCGGCCGCGGGCCGGCGGGGGGTGGAGGTGCGCCGGGTCCCGGCCCAGCAGGTGACGAGGGTCTCCCGCAACGGCCGCCACGACCAGGGGGTGGTGGCCGACGTGGTGGCGCCCGCGCTCCGGCGCCTGTCGCCGGAAGCTGCGGCGACGCTGGCGGGGCCGGTGTTGGTGCTCGACGGCATCACCAACCCCCAGAACGTGGGGATGATCCTGCGCACTGCAACGGCGGCGGGCGTGGCCGGCGTGGTGCTCCCGCGGGTGGGTGTGGCCGACCTCGGGCCGCTGGTGATCAAGGCTTCCGCCGGCGTGGCCTTCGAAGCCCCGGTGCTGCGGGCCGACGACGTCGCCTCGGCCGTGGAGTTGCTGCGGGACGCCCGGTTCGCCATCTTCGGGCTGGCCTCCGGTTCGCAGCGCTCGCTGTGGGACGCCCGCCCCTTCCCCGGCCGCACCGCCTTCGTGCTGGGCAGCGAGACCGCCGGCCTCAGCGTGGCGGTCGACGAGGAGGTGTCCATACCCATGGCCGGCCGGGTCGAGTCGCTCAACGTGGCGGTGGCGGCCGGAGTGCTGTGCTTCGAACTGCTCCGCCGGCAGGTGGCGTGATCGCCTTCACCCTGAACGGGCGCGACGTCGAGGTTCCCGAGGGGGAGTCGCTGCTCGACGTGCTCCGCGAGCGGCTGGGGGTGCGTTCGGCCAAGGACGGTTGCAGCCCCCAGGGCCAGTGCGGTTGCTGCACGGTGTTGGTGGACGGTCGACCGCGGGTGGCCTGTGTGACGCCGGCCCGGCGGGTGGCGGGCCGTGAGGTGACCACGCTCGAAGGCATGGAGCCGGCGCTGCGGGATCAGTGGGCCGAAGCCTTCGCCGGCACCGGCGCCAGCCAGTGCGGCTTCTGCACCCCGGGCATCCTCGTCCGGCTGGCGGCCCTGTCCGATCCCACGCCGGCCGCCGTCAACCAGGCGCTGCTCGCCCACCTCTGCCGCTGCACCGGCTGGCAGACCATCAGGGAGGCGGCCGCCGCGGCTTGCGCGGCCGGCCCCCCGCGGGACATGGCGGCGGCCTGCCGGCGGGCGACCCTCGAGGGCGGGTCGCCCCAGCGGGTCGGACCCGACGTGGCCCTCGGCGCCGGCGGCTTCGCCGAGGACACCGCCCCCGCCGATGCGCTCGTGGCGGTCCCCACCGCCGGCGGCGACTGGGCGGTGGGCGAGACCCTGGCCGAGGCACGGGCCGCGGCCCAGAAGGTGCAGGGCCGTCGCACCACGCGGGGCCTGGCCCACCCCCTCGAGGTCCCACCAGGCGACTGGGCGGTGACGCTGCGCACCACGTGGGTGGAACCGGCCTATCTCGAACCCGATGCCAGCTGGTGCCTCCCCGGTGGTGATCCGGCCAGCCCCCTCGCCAACGGCGGAGCTTTCGGCGGCAAGGCTGCCTCCCTGGCCCCGGCCGCCGCCCGGCAACTGGCCGACACCCACGGCCGGGCAGTGCGGGTGGTCCTGTCGCGCGAAGACACGGTTCGCCTCGCCCCCAAGCGGCCCCCGCTGGCCGCCGGTGTGCACGAAGACGGCTCGGGCGTGGTGCGCGTCGTTCGGACCCCTGGCATCGCTCAGGCCATCGGGGCGGTGGCGCCGGCCCTGCAGGTGCACGAGGTCGACGTACCAGGCCCGCCCACGTCCGCCGCGCTGCGGGCTGGGGGCTGGGCCGAGGCCGCCGTGCTGCTGGCTGCGCTTCGGGGCAAGGCCGAGGTCGCCGCTCCCAACGGGGCGCGAGCCGCGGCCTCTGTACTTCCCGGCGGCGACCTCCGCGTGCGGGTGGCCTGCGGCGACCCGCTGGACGAGGTGGTGCTGCGCTCCTACTGCATAGGCGCCTCCCACATGGCCCTCGGCTGGGTCACCTCCGAAGGCATCGCCGTCGACGACCAGGGTGAGGTCCACGACCTGACCATCCGCTCCTTCGGGGTGCTGCGGGCCCAGGACATGCCCCACGTCCACGTCGAGATCGAGCGCCCGGGCGCCGCCGACGGGCCGCGGCACCCCGTCAACGGATCAGACGCGGTGTTCGCGGCGGTGGCCGCCGCCGCCTGGCTCGACCGTGGCCTGCCCCCGCAGTGGCCCACCGACAGGGAGAAGCTGGCATGACCAAGCCCCTCGGCCCCTACTCACCCGTCGTGCGGGCCGGCGAATGGCTGGTCACGGCCGGCCAGTTGGGGCTGCGCGACGGCAAGCTGGTCGAAGGCGGGGTCGAGGCCGAGACGGCCCAAGCCATGGCCAACCTGCGCGCGCTGCTGGACGCGGAGGGGGCGGGCATGGAGGCCATCGTCAAGACCACCGTCTTCCTCGCCGACATCGACGACTGGCCCAGGATGAACCCCCCGTACCTGGAGGCCCTGGGCGACCACCGACCGGCCCGGTCCGCCGTCGCCGTGGCCGGGCTCCCGCTCGGGGCCCGGGTGGAGATTGAGGCTTGGGCCTACGTCGGGCAATGATGGAGCGTGCTCGGCGCCGCCATCGTGGTCGGGGTGATCCTGTTCGTTCTCCCGCCGCTGTTCCTCATGACCGGAGCGGTGGTCTCGGCCATCATGGGCTGGGCCCTCAGGGCGAACGCCGAGGACGACCACGCCGGCAGCGAGCTCGTCGACCTCAACTACTGACGGCGCCGCCTCGCTACATCGACCAGCGCGGCTGGCCGAACTTGTAGCCGACTGAGCGCACCGTCTGGATGAGGTTGGCGTGCTCCTCGCCCAGCTTGGCCCGCAGCCGCCTGATGTGGACGTCGACCGTGCGGGCTCCGCCGTAGTACTCATAGCCCCACACCCGCGACAGCAGGATCTCCCGGGTGAAGACCTTGCCCGGGTTGGTGGCCAGGAA
>JAHWJQ010000211.1 GCA_019348305.1 Actinomycetota bacterium | reverse complement strand
TGGTCGCGAAAGACTCCCACCGTCACCACCTCGGGAGGGAGGCGCTTGGCGATGTCGGCCGCCACCGCCGGGGCCACCTGGCGGGGCGACGGGGCGAAGATGAAGCCGACGGCGTCGGCCCCCATGGCCACCGCCAGCAAGGCGTCCTCCTCACTGGTGGTGCCGCAGATCTTCACGAACACGCGCGGACCAGGGCGGCGAGAGTGGCGGCCGGGTCGCCGCTGGTCACGAGGTGCTCCCCTACCAGCACGGCATCAAAGCCGGCGTCGGCCAGGGCGCGGGCGTCGTCAGGGCCACGGATGCCCGACTCGGCCACGCTCGTCACCTCGGGGGGGATGGCTCGGGCCACCCGCTTGGCCCGGTCGGGATCGACGGCGAAGCTGACCAGGTCACGCTGGTTGACCCCGATGAGGCGGGCGCCCGCCCCCAGGGCGCGGTCGACCTCGGCCTCGTCGTGGGCCTCGACCAGCGGGGCCAGTTGCAGCTCGACAGCCAGTGCGTGGAAGTCCCGCAGCTCCTGGTCGTCGAGGGCGGCGACGATCAACAGGACGGCGTCGGCGCCCATCAGCCGGGCATCGACGACGTCGGCCTCGCTCACCGCGAAGTCCTTGCGCAACACCGGCAGCTCGACGGCGGTGCGGGCCTCGCCCAGGTCGTCGGTCGAGCCTCCGAAGAACTGCTCGTCGGTCAGCACAGACAATGCTGCCGCGCCACCTTCGGCGTAGTGCTTGGCCAGCACGCCGGGCACGAGGTCGGGCGCCAGGGCGCCCTTGCTCGGGGAGCGCCGCTTGATCTCGGCGATGACGGCGAGCCCGGGGGCAGCCAGCGCGGCGGCGAACGGACGGGGCGCCGGCAACCCCTGGGCCCGCTCGATCAGGTGGCCGACCAGGCGTGGGTCGTCCGCCGCCCTGGCGCGGTGAGCGGCGAGGATCTCGTCCAGGTACGTGGCCACGGGCGCGCCAGCCTAGGTGGCTGGTGTCAAACAAAGCTCGCCGGCTCCGCCGACGAAGCCCCGAGCGCCTGACGTGCGGTAAAGGGGGAACGAAGGCGTCCCCCGGGCGCTCGGGACTGGTTTGACACGAGCCACCTAGGTGGTCGATCCCCGCGCTAACGCTTGGCAGTGGTGGTCGTCGCCGGCCTCGAGGTGGTCGAGGTGGTGGCGGCTCGAGCCGTCGTCGTCGTGGCCGCCCTGGTGGTGGGGCTGGCGGGCCGGGTGGTGGGGCTGGCGGGCCTAGCCCCGGGGCCGGCGGGCGGGCTCGCCGCCGCCGGGGCCCCCCCGGGGGGGGGGGCCCCGCTGGCGGGCAGTGCCCGGTGGACGGGGCCCGAACCGGCCACCACGACCGAGATGGGCTGGTGGCCCACGCGACGGCACTCGAGCAGCCAGCGAAGCCGCCCGGAGCCGTCGGCGAACGCCGGGTTGGGCGACAGGACCCGCCAGTCGCCGGAGCCGGTGAGCTCGGCCGGCGTACCGACCAGCGGTGTGCCCCGCACGATGCCGGAGGCATCGACGGCCTGGTCGACCAGCTGCACCACCAGGTTGGACGCCGCCCCCACCACAGGCGGGTCTGGCGCGATGGCGGCGGACACGGCCAGCCCCTGGTACCGCGTCACCGTCAGGTCCACGACCCGCTGCTCGCTTCCCTCGAGGAAGAACACCGCAGGTTCCAGGAGGGCCAGGTTGTCAGGGGCCGGCTTCCACCCCCGCACTCGGTACCGGCCACCCAGGATCTTGGGGACCGAGTAGCGGCCGTCGGCACCGGTGGTCACATCGATGCTGGCCTTGCCCCCGCCGACCAGCCGCTCGACTCGGACCACACCGCCGGGCACCGGCCCGTCCGGGCCCAACAGTGTCCCCGACACCGACGCCTTCCCGGGACCGAGGGCGACGGTGGTCGTGGTCCGCCCGACAACGCTGGGCAGCGGGATGGCGCTGAAGTCGACCACCGTGGTGGTCGTGGTGGCCGGCACCTTCTTCGGCGGGGGCAGGGGCTCCACCTCGGCGGTGGTGCACGCCCCGACCACGGCCACCAGGGCGGCCAAGAGGCACAGGCGGGGCCACGGCGTCACGCACCAGAGCGTAGGAGGGGCAGCGCCTCGATCTGGGCCACCCGCCCCTGCACCGTGGCGGTCGCCGGTGGTTGCACGTCGCGCTTGACGTAGGCCAGGGCGACCGGGGCCCCCACCCGGCGCGACCACGCCGAGCTGGTGATCTGGCCCACGGGAGTCTCGCCCACCACCACAACCGTCTCGGCAGGAGGAACCTCCGTCCCCGGCTCGAGCACCACGCCCCGCAGTCGCCGCGCCACGTTGCCCCCGCGGCTGTCGATGCGGGCCACCAGCTCCTGGCCGGTGTAGCAGCCCTTGTTGAAGCTCACCGACCGATCGACCACCCCGGCCTCGGCAGGTATGGTCCGCTCGGTGAGCTCGCGGCCCATGGCGGGCACGCCGCATTCGATGCGCAGGACCTCGTAGTCGACGCCCGACCCCTTGGTCACTCCCTCCGGCGCCACCGGCTCAGGACCGAGCAGGTCGACGCCCTCGACACCCGGCCAAGCGGGGTCGGCGGTTACGACCACGCCCTCGCCGGCGTGGGAACCGCCCTCCGTGGCGCCCCGCACGGCGATGCAGCGCCACGGGAGCTGTTCGACGTCGGCCTTGGTCCGCAGCTTGAACCGCTCGAGGCGGGCCACCACGGCCGAGCCGAACCCCCCGTCGACGTCGAGCACCAGCTCGTGCTCGCCCAGTCGGCTGATCCGGAGCCAGGCGTCGACCTTGCCCTGGGGCTGGAGCAGGAACGACCACCCCGAGGCCCCGACCTCCAGCGCGGCCACCTCCTGGCTCAGCTGGCCCTGGAGGAAGGCGACGGCGTCGGGCCCGGTCACCCGCACGACGTCGCGAGGGACTTCGACCCAGAACGGTTCGACCACAGGGCTCATCGGGGACGCACGGCGGCTCGGCGGGCGGCGGTCATCCGGCGGGCGGCGGGCACGGCGGCCAGCAGGGCGGCGGCCTTGTTGCGGCACTCGAGGTCCTCGAGGTCGGGGTCGCTGTCGGCCACGATGCCGGCGCCGGCCTGCACCGACGCCACCCCGTCGGGGCGGACGACCATGGTGCGGATGGCAATGGCGGTGTCGAGGTTGCCGGAGAAGTCGAAGTAGCCGACAACGCCGGCGTAGACGCCCCGCTTGGTGGGTTCGAGGTCGTCGATGATCTCCATGGCCCGCACCTTGGGCGCCCCCGAGACGGTGCCCGCCGGCAACGTGGCGCGCAGCACGTCGATGGGCCCCAAGCCGTCTCGGAGCCGGCCCGAGACCTGAGAGGTGAGGTGCATGACGTGGCTGTAGTACTCCAGCGTCAACAGTTCGTCCACCCGCTCGGTGCCGAAGTCCACCACCCGCCCGACGTCGTTGCGGGCCAGGTCGACCAGCATCACGTGCTCTGAGATCTCCTTCGGGTCCTCGGCCAGCTCCCCCGCCATGCGGCGGTCCTCCTCGTCGGTACGACCGCGACGGCGGGTGCCGGCGATCGGCCGCGACACCACCCGACCGTCGAGCAGCTGCACCATCGGCTCGGGAGACGAGCCCACCACCGTGATCTCGGGGTGGCGCACGAAGTACATGTAGGGGCTGGGGTTGACCTGACGCAGGGCCCGGTACAGGTCGAAGGGGTCAGCCTCCAAGTCGAGGTCGAAGCGCATCGAGACCACGACCTGGAAGATGTCGCCGGCCAGGATGTGCTCCTTGGCCACGGCCACCGCCCGGCCGAAGGTGTCGGCCCCCACCGTCCGGCGCACCTTTGGGGCGGGATCGGCGGGATCGGGCGGCAGCAGCACCGGCTCGTCCAGGGGTCGGGCCCCGTCGGCCGCCAGCCGGTCGAGCCGCCCCACGGCCTCGTCGTACGCGGCGTCGAGGCCGGCGGGGCCCCAACCGGGGTCGACCACCACGTTGCTGATCAGGGTGACCCGCTGGCGCCAGTGGTCGTAGGCGGCCAGATCGCCGATCACCGACAGCACGGCGTCGGGCACGCCCTGGTCGTCGGGCGGCACATGGGGGAGCCGCTCGACCTCGCGCACTACGTCGTAGCCCAGGTAGCCC
>JAHWJQ010000210.1 GCA_019348305.1 Actinomycetota bacterium | reverse complement strand
CACCATCTTGCCCAGCTCGTCCACCGATCCGGCCTCGGCCCTGACGATGACGTCGTAGGGCCCCGTCACGTCCTCGGCCGACACGACACCGTCGATGCGGCCCACCTCTTCGGCTACCTGGGCCGCTTTTCCCACCTCGGTCTGGATGAGGACGTATGCGGTCACGGCCACGGGTGAGATCCTCCTGGATGTGGGGGCAGGGGCATCGTACTGAGACCAGCTCGCGGCGGGCGCCCTCAGCCCCTGAGGCGCTTTTCCAACTCTGCCAGTTCGTCCCAGAGGGCCGTCGGCACCCGGGGCCCCAGCCCCCGGTAGTGCTCCTCGATCGAGCCCAGCTCGGCCACCCACTCGTCCTCGTCCACTTGGAGCAGCCGCCGCCAGCCGGCATCTGCTATGTCGAGGCCGTCGGTAGGCAGGGCCGAACGGGAGGGCACCAGGCCTATGGGTGTCTCAGTCGCCTCACCCTCGCCGTTGCAGCGCTGGAACACCCACTCGAGCACCCGGCTGTTCTCCCCGAACCCGGGCCAGATGTACTTGCCGGAGCTGTCCTTCAAGAACCAGTTGACGTAGAAGATCTTGGGCAGCTTCGCCGGCTCGAAGGTCGCCCCCACTTCGAGCCAATGGGCGAGGTAGTCCGCCATGTTGTAACCGCAGAACGGGAGCATGGCGAACGGATCGCGCCTGAGCTGTCCGACCGCCCCAGCCGCTGCGGCCGTCGTCTCCGAGGCCATGATCGAGCCGAGGAAGACCCCGTGGGGCCACGAGTACGACTCGGTGATGAGCGGCACGACCGACGAGCGGCGCCCTCCGAAGAGGATGGCCGAGATGGGAACCCCGGCCGGGTCCTGCCACTCGGGCGCGATGGCGGGGTCCTGGCCGGCGGGTGCGGTGAACCGGGCGTTGGGATGGGCGGCCGGCGTAGTAGAGCCGGGGTACCAGTCGTTGCCCTTCCAGTCGACCAGGTGGGCGGGGGGCTCGGGGGTCATGCCCTCCCACCAGATGTCGCCGTCGTCGGTGAGCGCGCAGTTGGTGAAGATGCAGTTGCCGTCGAGGGTGAGCATGGCGTTGGGGTTCGTCTTCATCGACGTGCCCGGCGCGACGCCGAAGAAGCCAGCCTCGGGGTTGATGGCCCAGAGCCGGCCGTCCTCGCCTCGCTTCATCCAGCAGATGTCGTCCCCGATGGTCTCGACTTTCCATCCCGGGCTGGTCGGCATGAGCATGGCCAGGTTGGTCTTGCCGCAGGCCGAGGGGAAGGCGCCCGTGACGTACTTGGTCTCGCCGGCGGGAGAGGTCAACTTGAGGATCAGCATGTGCTCCGCCAGCCACCCGTCGTCGCGGGCCATCACCGACGCGATCCGCAGCGCGAAGCACTTCTTGCCCAACAGGGCGTTGCCGCCGTAGCCCGAGCCGTAGGACCAGATCTCCCTCGTCTCGGGGAAGTGGACGATGTACTTGTTCTCGGCGTCGCAGGGCCAGGGAACATCGGCCTCGCCCTCGGCCAAGGGGTGGCCGACGGAGTGCAGGCAGGGGACGAACGGCCCCTCCTCGCCCAGCACCTCGAGCGCCGCGGTGCCCATCCTCGTCATGATCCGCATGTTGACGACCACGTAGGGCGAGTCGGTCAGCTGCACCCCGATGTGGCTTTTGTCAGAGCCGAGCGGGCCCATCGAGAAGGGCACCACGTACATCGTGCGGCCCCGCATCGCCCCCCGGAACAACTCGGTGAGAACCTGCTTCATCTCCGCCGGATCGCGCCAGTTGTTGGTCGGGCCGGCGTCGGCTTCGTCGAACGAGCAGATGAAGGTGCGGTCCTCCACCCGGGCCACGTCACCGGGGTCGGAGCGGGCCAGGTAGCTGTTGGGCCGTTTGGCCTCTGACAGCCGCGTGAAGGTGCCGTTGTCGACCAGGAGCTGGCACAGCCGGTCGTACTCCTCGGCCGAACCGGTGCACCACTCGACGTCGTCGGGCTCGGTCAGCAGAGCGACTTCCCGCACCCAGTCGAGCAGCTTCTGGTTGGTAGTGGGAGCCGATTGCATCCACTCGATGCTAGGGGACCCCCCCTCCCAAGTTGTCCCCGCGTCGACCAGGAGCCGGCGTTACGGCGGGGGCTGGGGGGGCTCCATCGGAGTGCCCATGTCGATCTCGGACCCCAGCCGCAGCCGGGTGGCCCGCTTCTGGGAGTCGAGGTCGAAGATGACCCGCTGGCCCTGGCGCAGCATCCGGAAGATCGAGCCATCCAACGCGTCAGCGGCGAGGTCGTACTCCGCCCGATCCACGTCGGCGACGAGGATGCCTTCACGGGTGCCCGGGTCGTAGGACTTGATGACTCCCTGCATGGCCAGCGAACCTACTGGCTGTGCAGGAGTTCGAGGCGATCGCGCGGATCCGCCGCCGGCTGCCTGCGCCTCCGCCGTCGGAGGTGTGGATCGGCGACGACGCCGCCGTCGTGTCGGCAACGAGCGGTCCGTGCCTTCTGGCTGCGGATCTGGTGGTGGCCGGCGTGCATGCCGATCTCGCGCTGGTCGGGTTGGACGACGTGGGGTGGAAGGCGGTGGCTGCCAACGTGAGTGACATCGCCGCCATGGGTGGCCAGCCCCGTTACCTGGTCGTCTCCGTGGCCGGACCACCCGGTACCGACCTCGACCTCCTCTACGAGGGGGTCTCTGCCGCCGCCGCCGCCTACGACTGCGCGGTGGTGGGGGGCGACCTCTCGTCGGCTGCGGTCCTGGTGGTGGCGGTGACGGTGGTGGGCGACGCTGGTCAGGCCGAACGGCCGCCCGTCCAGCGCTGCGGAGCCTCCGCCGGCGACACCGTGTTCGTGACCGGGCCGCTCGGGGCTTCGGCCGCCGGGCTGCGCCTCCTGCGCAGCGGCCTGCAACACGGCCCACTGGTCCTGGCCCACCGCCGGCCGCAGGCCCGGGTGGCCGAAGGGCGTGCAGCGCGCAGCGCGGGGGCGACGGCCATGATCGACGTGTCGGACGGCTTCGGCGCCGACCTCGGGCACCTCCTCGACTCCTCCGCGGTGGGGGCCGAGGTCGACGAGGCCGCCCTCCCGGTGGCCGAGGGGGCGACGCTCGAGGAGGCCTGGTCGGGCGGCGAGGACTACGAGCTGGTGTTCAGCGCGCCGGGGCCCGCGGAGCGGGTGGCGTCGGCCTTCGCCGGCGATGGCCTGCGCAGGCCTGTGGCTGTCGGGACCATCACCGGCGACGTCTCGCTCCGCCCCCGGGTGGCCGGGTGGCAGCATTCCTGGTCATGAGCCCGAGGCGGCCGGTAGCCCTCACCATCGCCGGCTCCGACTCCGGTGGCGGCGCTGGCATCGCAGCCGACCTCAAGACCTTCGAGGCCCACGGTGTGTGGGGGACGATGGCCGTGGTGGCCGTCACCGCCCAGAACACCCTCGGCGTCCACGCCTTCGCCACGCTGCCTCCCGAGCTGGTGCGACAGCAGATCCTGGCCGTGGCCGGCGACATCGGGGTCGACGCGGCCAAGACGGGGATGCTGGCGGGCGTCGAGCTGGTGTCAGCGGTGGCCGCCGCGGTGGCCGACGCCGGCATCCGCCGGCTCGTGGTGGACCCCGTGTTCGTGTCGAAGCACGGCGACACTCTGCTCGCCGACGATGCCGTCGAGGCCCTGTTGCGGGAGCTGGTCCCGCTCGCCACGGTGGTCACACCGAACCTCCCAGAGGCGGAGCGGCTCGTTGGCGGCCGCATCGACGACCGGGCGGCGATGGTCGAAGCGGCGCGGGCACTGGTGGCGGCCGGGGCGCAGGTGGCCCTGGTCAAGGGTGGTCACCTCGAAGGTGACCAGTCGCCGGACTGCCTGGTGGCGGCGGGCGGGGAGCCCGAGTGGCTCGAGGGGCAACGGATCGCCGGCCGCCACACTCACGGCACCGGCTGCGTGCTGGCGGCCGCCATCACCGCCGAGCTGGCCCGGGGGATGGAGCCGGCCGACGCCTGCGTGGCGGCCAAGCGGTTCGTCGAGCGCGCCATCGCCGCCGGCGCGCCGCTCGGCGCCGGCGTCGGCCCCGTCGACCCCGGCTGGGCCCGAGCGGCCCTCTGAGCGGGGTGGCTGGGCCCGAGCGGCCCCCTGAGCGGCGTGGCTGGGCCCGAGCGGCCCT
>JAHWJQ010000020.1 GCA_019348305.1 Actinomycetota bacterium | reverse complement strand
CGCCCCCGGTGTGTCGGTCAGCCCGACCACGGTGACGCTGGCGACGGACGAAACCGCCACCGTCACCCTCACCTTCTCCTCGCCCCACCGGGCGGCGCCGGGCGAGCGGCAGGGCTGGCTGGAGATCACCAACCTGGAGAGCCTGGCGCGGGTGGGCCACGCCGCCGTCTACGCGCTGGTCAAGTGATCGGCCCGCGCCCGGGCGGACCTGACTAGTCCGATCGGGTCATTCCTGGAATAGGCCTGGCGGGCTCGGGGGGCCAGCCGTAACGTGAGCAGTGCTTCCGCAGGGCCCGAAGGGGTGGTGTTGCTGAGGCGGTGTTCCCCAGCCACCGCCGGTGCCGCCGCCCCCTCGGGCCCTGCGGCGGGTCTCAGCTGCTGGCGCGATCCAGCCCAGCCAGGGCCACCAGGGCGGCCCTCACCCGAGCGAACTCGGCCTCCAGCAGGGGGAGGGGTTCGGCAGCTCCGCTCAGGTCCTCCTCTGCGGCCGAACGCTCGATCCCCAGGCACAGCTCGGCCATTGCGGTGGCCCCCACCTCGGCGCTGCTGCCGCGAAGGCTGTGGGCGGCCAAGGTCGCCGCCGGCATGTCACCCGAGCTCAATGCCTTCCACAGCTGTGCAATGCGGTCGCGAGCGGTGTCGATGAACAGCATCACCACCTCGGCGAAGAACTGCTCATCCTCGGAGTCCTGGAGTGCGGCGAGCACCGCGTCGTCGAAGCGGACCGGCTCTGGATCAGCGCCCGCCCCACGCGCCTCCGAGGCGGCGGGCGGCGATTGGGTGGAGGCCTGGGGGCGCAGCCACCGGCCGAGGGCGGCGTCGAGCCTCCCTACGTCGACCGGCTTGGTGACGTAGTCGTCCATGCCCGCCGCCAGGCAGCGCTCCTCGTCCTCGCGCATGGCTCCCGCCGTCATGGCGATGATCGGCACCCGCGCCCGCTCGCCGTCGAGTTGGCGGATCAGCCTCGTCGCCTCGTAGCCGTCCATCTCGGGCATCTGGCAGTCCATGAGCACCGCGCCATAGGGGATGCGGGCGACGGCCTCGACAGCTTCGAGGCCGTTGGCGGCCACGTCGACCCGATAGCCGAGCTTTTCGAGCATGCGGGACGCCACCTTCTGGTTGACGGCATTGTCCTCCACAACCAACAGGTGCCCGCGGGCATTGGCGTTCGCTTCGTAGAGGCTGTAGCGGGTGACGATGGGCGCCTTCTCGCGCCGGGCTTCGCGCCCCAGGACGGTGGCCAGGCAGTCATAGAGGGCCGACTGGCGTACCGGCTTGGTCAGGAAGGCGTCTATCCCCGCCTGGTGGGCGACGGCGGCATCACCGCGCCGCCCCGACGACGTCAACATCACCAGGCGGACGCCGGCGAGGGCCGGGTCGGCCCGTACCGCGCGGGCCAGGTCCATTCCGTCCATCTCCGGCATGTGGTAGTCGAGCACCGCCAGGGAGAACGGGTCGCCCTCGGCGCCCGCCGCCTTCAGCAGTTCGAGGGCCTCGCCGGCCCCGGCCGCGCAGGAGGGCCGCACCCCCCACGACATGAGGTTCTCCCGCAGGATCGTCCGGTTGGTGGCGTTGTCGTCCACCACCAGTACCCGCAGCCCGGAAAGACCGGCCAGCCGCGGCGACAGGTTCGGGTTCTCGGCGGCCTCCCGCAGACTGACGGTGAACCAGAACGTGCTGCCCCGGCCCGGTTCGCTCTCGACGCCGATCTCTCCACCCATGAGCTCGCTGAGCTGTCGGCAGATGGCGAGGCCGAGGCCGGTGCCCCCGTAGCGCCGCGTGGTCGACAGGTCGGCCTGGGTGAAGCTGGTGAACAGGCGCTCCCTTGCCCCGGGCGGGATCCCGATACCGGTGTCCTCGACCTCGAAGCGCACCATCGTCGCCTCTCCGTCCTGGCCGGCGGGGGCCACCCTCACCACCACCTCGCCGTCCTCGGTGAACTTGATGGCGTTGCCCACCAGGTTGATGAGTATCTGGCGCACGCGCCCGGGGTCTCCCCTCACCATGCGGGGAGTCCCGGGTCTCAGAGCGACGATCATCTCCAGACCCTTGCGCTCGGCCCGTTCGGCCAGCAGGTCGGCCACCTCCTCCACCGCGGTGGCGAGGTCGAAGTCGATCTCCTCGAGCTCCATCCTCCCGGCCTCGATCTTGGAGAAGTCGAGGATGTCGTTGATGATGGTGAGCAGGGCTTCGGCCGACCCTCGCACCGTCTCGGCGTACTCCCGCTGCTCGCCGCTGAGGTAGGTGTCGAGCAGCAGGCCGGTCATCCCGATCACCCCGTTCATCGGGGTCCGGATCTCGTGGCTCATGTTGGCCAGGAACTCCGACTTGGCCCGCGTGGCCCTCTCCGCCTCCTCCTTGGCCGCGGTGAGCTCCCGCTGGGCCTGCTTCTGGGCGGTGACGTCGTTGTTGATCTCGAGCACGGCCCCCTCCCGCCCCGGGCCTCCGCGTCGCAGTGCCCAGCGGCTTGCCACCTCGAGCCGTCGCCCGTCGCGGGTCGAGTGCACCAGCTCCCCCTCCCACCGCCCCTCCCCGGCGAGGACCGCCTCGATCTCCTCGACCGGCAGGGGGAACTCCGTCTCGAGCAGCTCGTGGGAGACCTGGCCGACTGCCTCCTCCCCCGACCACCCGTACCGCCTCTCGGCACCGCCGTTCCAGAAGGTGATCCGGCCGCCGGCGTCACGCACGATGATGGCGTCGTGCGTCAGCTCCATCAGCTCTCCCAGCTCCCGGAGTGATTCCGCCTGCTGTCGCACGAGCTCCTCGCCCCGCTCCCGCTCGGTGACGTCGCGGGCGATGGTGGACGCCGCGACGACGGTCCCCGAGCGGTCGCGGATGGGCGAGACCGTCAGGGCCACCGTGGCCGGGCGGCCGGACTTGGTGATCCGCGTCGTCTTGTGGTCCGCCACGCTTTCACCTCGGCTGATGCGGTCGAGGATCCAGCCCACCTCGTCGGCTCGGTCGGGCGGGACCAGCATCGAGATGGGACGGCCGACCGCCTCCTCGGCGCTGTAGCCGTAGAGCGCCTCGGCGGCCTTGTTCCAGCTGGTGATGGTGCCGTCGAGCTGCTTGGCGATGATGGCGTCGACCGAGGACTCCACCACCGAGGCGAGGCGGGCGCTGACCAGCCCGGCCGAGCGCAGCTCGAGCTCGTCGACGACCATGGCGGCCAGGTCGGCCAGGGCTTGAACGTCTTCGGTGCTGGGCGGGGGGTGGGGGACGACGTCGCCCACGCAGAGCGTCCCGATGTTGAAGCCGGCCGGCGTCTTGAGGGGGGCACCTGCGTAGAAGCGCAGCCCCGGAGGCCCGGACACGAACGGGTTGTCGGCGAAGCGGGCGTCCTGGTGGCTGTCGGGCACCACCATCACCTCGTCGGAGAGGATGGCGTGGGCGCAAAAGGCGATGTCGCGATCGGTCTCGCACGCGTCGAGCCCGATCGACGACTTGAACCACTGCCTCTGGGTGTCCAAGAAGGAGACCCAGGCCATGGGCACGCCGAAGAGGACCTTGGCCACCGAGGTGATGCGGTCGAAGGTCGGTTCGGCCGGGGTGTCGAGGATCTCGTAGCGGCGGAGCGCCTGGAGCCGCTCCTGCTCGTTGCCCGGAATGGGCGCCGATCGTGCCACGACCTACTCGGTGATCTCCTTGATGCGCTGCTGGACCGCCAGCGCGGTGGCGTCGACGGTCCCCGAACCGGCCTGCATGGCCATGAGCTTGGTCATGTCGCCTTCGACCTTGATCTGACCCGCCATGAAGGCCTGCATGCCGGCGTGGGGGTTCCCCTCGACGAAGATGGCCTTGGCCACCAGGTAGGGCACGGTGATCTTGACGTCCGCGCCCTCGATGTGGCCCATGTCCATCTCCACGTGGCCCGACGTCGAGTCCATGTGCGACTCGATCACACCGTCCCCGAAGGGCACGTCGGTGATCACCTGGTTCATCTTGATCGAGTGCCCGGTGGCGCCGCCCTGGCCGCGGTACTCCTCGCGGATCTTCTTTGCCTCTTCCATCCACTCCGGGCTCAGGAACGGGTACTTCGACAAGACGCTCTCCTTGTGACGAGGGCGGACGAGAGGCGGGTTCGGCATGAATCGCAGCGAGACGCTAGTAGGGCTCGGATACGATGCCGGACGCCCCGGCCGAGGAGGCGAACACCACTTTGGGCGAGATTCTTCCGGGCGCAGAGCCCTATTCGGCGGCCGGCAGCGGCGACGGGGTACTGGTGCTGCACGGCTTCACCGGGACGCCCCAGTCGATGCGGGGGCTGGCACACGCCTTCGCCGCCGCCGGCTTCAGCATCGAGCTTCCCCTCCTGCCCGGGCACGGCACGACCGTGCAGGACATGGCGGCCACCGGCTGGGAAGACTGGTCGAGCGCCGCCGAGGCCGCGTTCACCGAGTTGGAGAGCCGCTGTGCGCGCGTTGCCGTGGCCGGGTTGTCCATGGGCGGGGCGCTGGCCTGCTGGCTCGCGGCCCGCCATCCGAACGTCGCCGGCCTCGTCGTGGTGAACCCGGCCGTCGAGCCGCCCGGCCAGGCCTTCGTCGACATCCTGCACGGCCTCCTCGCCCAGGGCGTCGAGGTGGCGCCGGCCATCGGCAACGACGTGGCCGACCCCTCCGCTCGCGAGCTCGCCTACGACGCCGTGCCGGTGCGCTGCGTGCTCTCGCTGGCCAACGGCCAGATGGCGCTGGCCCCGCTGCTCGGCCAGATCCGCTGCCCCACCCTGGTCATCACCAGCCGCAACGACCACGTCGTGCCCACCTCGGCCAGCGACCTCCTGGCCGCCGCCGTCACCGGCCCCGTGGAGCGGGTGTGGCTCGAGCGGTCGTACCACGTGGCCACCCTCGACCACGACCGTGACGAGATCGAGACCCGGGCCGCCACGTTCCTCACCAACGCTTTCGCTCGGTGAAACGGGTGCGGAAACCGCACCGTTGCAGGGCCCAAAACCGGTTGGCGGTGCGCCGGTCACCCCGCTCAGAGGGCCGCTCGGGCCCTGGGGGGGCTCTAGGCTCCCGGGCGATGCGTGATCCGCTCACCGCTGACGACGTCCGCCACGTGGCCCGGCTGGCCCGGCTGGACTTGACCGACGAAGAGGTCGAGCTGTTCGCCGGGCAACTGGGCGATGTGCTCGACCACGCGTCCGACATCGAGGCCCTCGACACCGAAGGGGTGCCGCCGACCGCGCACCCGCTGCCGTTGGTCAACGTGCTGCGCGAGGACGAGGTCACCCCCGGCGTCGACCGCGAGGAGGTGCTGGCCATGGCGCCGTCGGCGGAGGACGGCCGATTCCGGGTGCCCCGCATCCTGGGCGACGCGCCGTGACGGGCGCCGGCGCGCTCGCCATCGCCGGCGCCGTCCGCTCGGGGGAGCGCTCGGCCCGCGACGTGGTCGACGGGCACCTAGGGGCCATCGAGGCCGGCGAGGCTGACATCCACGCCTTCAACCTCGTCCTGGCCGACGAAGCCCGGGCTGCGGCCGACGAGATCGACCGGCGGGTGGCGGCCGGCGACGATCCCGGCCCGCTGGCCGGTGTGCCCGTGGCCCTCAAGGACAACCTGTGCACCAGGGGCATCCCAACGACCTGTTCATCGCGGATCCTGGAGGGGTGGCGCCCTCCCTATGACGCCACGGTGGTCGAGCGGCTGCGGGCCGCCGGGGCCGTGATCATGGGCAAGACCAACCTGGACGAGTTCGCCATGGGCTCGTCCACCGAGAACTCGGCCTTCGGGCCCACCCGCAACCCCCACGATCTCACCCGGGTGCCGGGGGGATCGAGCGGGGGCAGCGCGGCGGCGGTGGCCGCCGGCTTCGCCCCCTTGGCCCTCGGCTCCGACACCGGCGGGTCGATCCGCCAGCCGGCGGCGCTGTGCGGCGTGGTTGGGGTCAAGCCCACCTACGGCGGCGTCTCCCGCTACGGGCTCATCGCCTTCGCCAGCAGCCTCGACCAGATCGGGCCCTTCGCGGCGACGGTGGCCGAGGCAGCGGCGCTGTTGGAGGTCATCGCCGGCCACGACCCCGCCGACTCGACCTCGATCCCCCAGCCGGCGCCGGCCGTCTCGGCGGTGCTCGACGAGGGGGTCGAGGGGCTGCGGGTGGGGGTGGTCCGCGAGCTCATGCACGGCATCGACGCCGACGTGGCCGCCCAGGTGAACCGGGCTGCCGACGCCCTCTCGGCCGCGGGGGCGAAGGTGGAGGAGGTGTCGGTGCCGGCCTGCGTCTACGGCCTCACCGCCTACTACCTGATCGCGCCGGCGGAGTGTTCGAGCAACCTGGCCCGCTACGACGGTGTGCGCTACGGGATGCGGGTCGACGCCGAGGACATCACCGCGATGTACGGCGCCACCCGGGCCGCCGGGTTCGGGGCCGAGGTCAAGCGGCGCATCATGTTGGGCACCTACGCCCTGTCCGCCGGCTACTACGACGCTTACTACGGCCAGGCCCAGCGGGTTCGCACCTTGATCATCCGCGACTTCGAGGCCGCCTACGCCCACTTCGACGTGCTCATCTCGCCCACCGCCCCTTCCACGGCTTTCGCCTTCGGGGCCAAGACGGCCAACCCCATGACCATGTACATGTCCGACGTCTGCACGATCCCCTCCAACCTGGCCGGCCACCCGGCCATGAGCGTGCCCTTCGGCACTGGCGACGACGGCCTGCCGGTGGGGGTGCAGGTGATGGCCAACGCGCTGGCCGAGCCGACGATGTTCCGGGTGGCGCGGGCCGTGGAGGAAGCGGCATGACGACCCTCGATGCCGTGCGCTACGAGGTCGTCGTCGGCCTCGAGGTCCACTGTGAGCTGCGCACCGAGACCAAGCTGTTCTGCGGCTGCCGCAATGCCTTCGGCGACGAGCCCAACACCAACGTGTGCCCGGTCTGCCTGGGCCTACCGGGATCGCTCCCCGTGCTCAACCGCCGGGCCGTCGAGTACGCCATGCGCATCGGCGAGGCGCTGCACTGCGACATCCGCCCGAGCATCTTCCACCGCAAGAACTACTTCTATCCGGACATGCCCAAGGACTACCAGATCAGCCAGTACGACGAGCCCATCAACGTCGAGGGCTGGCTCGAGCTGGCGGGGGGCAAGCGCATCGGCATCACCCGGGCCCACATGGAAGAAGACACCGGCAAGTCGACCCACATCGGTGGCGGCGGGCGCATCGGCGATGCCACCCACTCCCTCGTCGACTACAACCGGGCGGGGGTTCCGCTGGTCGAGATCGTGAGCGAGCCCGACATCCGCTCGGCCGACGAGGCGCGGGCCTACGTGTCGGAGCTTCGGGCCATCCTGGTGGCCACCGGCGCCTCCGACGGCAAGATGGAGGAGGGGTCGCTCAGGGTCGATGCCAACGTCTCGGTCCGCCCGGCCCACACCGCCACCTTCGGCACCCGATGTGAGATCAAGAACATGAACTCGCTGCGGTCGCTGGGGCGGGCCATCGACTACGAGGCGGCCCGCCAGGTCGACCTGTTGCAGGCCGGCGAGCGGATCGTGCAGGAGACCCGCCACTGGAACGAGGACGAGGGCCGTACCTCTTCGATGCGCTCGAAGGAGGAGGCCTACGACTACCGGTACTTCCCCGAGCCCGACCTGGTGCCGGTGGCGCCCGACGAGGCCTGGCGGGAGGCGGTGCGAGCGGCGCTGCCCCCCATGCCCGGCCAGCGCCGGCGGGTGCTGGCCGAGGCCGCCGGCACCGAGCCGGCGTCGGTGGCCCTGCTGGTCGAGCTCGACCTCGACGGCCTGGTCCTCGAAGCCATCGCGGCGGGCGCCGACCCCCGCATCGCCCTCAACCGGGCGGCAAACGAGGTGGCCGCCGACCTCGACGGCGCGCACCGGCTCCCGGCCGCCACCTTCGCCAAGGTGGTCTCCATGGAGGCCGGTGGCCGGCTCACCGCCACCCAGGCCAAGCAGGTGCTGGCCGCGCTGCTGGCCGGCGAGGGCGACGACCCCGAGGCCATCGCCGCCAGCCGGGGCTTCGAGGCCATGGACGCCACCGCCCTCGAGATCGTGGTCGACGAGGTCATCGCCGCCAACCCCGAACCGTGGGAGCGGTTCAGGAGCGGCGATCCCAAGGTGGCGGGCATGTTCGTCGGCCAGGTGATGAAGCGCACGCAGGGCAAGGCTGACGGCAAGGTCGTGACCCGGATCCTGCGCGACAGGGCCGGCGCCTGAGGAACCCGCGGTGGTGGCCGACGGACGGCGATGAGCCCGACCCGAGGTGGTCGCTGGCCAACGAACGGACCCTGCTGGCCTACAGCCGCACGGCGTTGGCACTGATCGTGGCCGGGCTGGCCATCGTCGGCAGCCGCGCCGTCGCCGACGCACCGAGGTGGCTCGCGGCGGTCGGCGTGCCCCTGGTGGCACTGGGAGGGGTGGTGGCGCTGTCCGGGCGCCGTCGCTTCCTCGCCGCCCAGCGCGCGATGCGGGTGGGGGAGCCCCTGCCGCCGCCCCGGGTGGCGAATGCGCTCCCGGTGGGGCTGGTGCTGGTCGCCGCTCTGGCCCTCGTGGCCGCCGTGGCCGACCTCGCCTGGCCCCAGTAGCGCCGGCCCGCCCTCGCCCGCCACCTGCTTCTGGGGTTGTTTACGCACCCCTCAGGTGCGCGGACATCCCGAGAATCGCGTGGTTGGGGGCGGCGACTTCGTCGACCAGCCCGGTGAGCTCCTCCACGTAGAGCGCGGCGAAGCGGTCGGCGGCATCGGCACTGAGCAGCCGGTGACGGTAGCGGAAGGCCAGGTGCAGGCGGCCGGCGATGGTGAGGGCCCCCACGGTGAGCCCGAGGGGCATGCGGGCCGGCGGGGAGAACCAGGCCTCGGCCACCGCCGCGTCGTCGGCTCCGAAGGACAGCGGCTCGTCCACCTGGCCCATGTTCGACAGCATCGCCGTGTCGACGAGACGGTCACCGGACAGGGGCAACGTCATGACCAGGGCCTGCTTGGCCCACAGCGGCAGCCGCCGCGAGTGGCCCAGGAGCTCGAGCAGCGCGGTCCCCATTCCCGATGCCTTCTTCCGCCGAGTCTGGGCGGTGACGGTGCTCAGGGCGGCCTGCCGGTCCCGCCGGCTACGGACGGTCGTCGACACCCTGGCCGGCAGCGAGAAGTTGCCGACGACCTCGTGGCGCCACTGCGGGGGACGCAGGTTGGCCGGCACCAGCACCCCGATGCGCCGGCACGGCTTGCCGTGCTGGCCGTTCCAGCGGGCGATGGAGAGATGCAGGGCAGCGAGCAGTGCATCGTTGACCGTTGCGTCGTGGTCGAGGTCGACGAGCGCCTGGGTGAGCGACGACGACAGGGCGAGGTGGTGGAACCCGTAGCCGGGCTCGTCGCTGGCGCCGTCGGCTGCCACCCGCGCCGGTTGGCTCACGAGGTCGCGGGCCTTCTCGGCCAGCGCCAGCCGCCGGCGGGTGCGAACGCAGAGGCCGGCGGTGGTGAGCCGGCTCAGGTGGTCCCTCGCGTCGGACGTGCTGACGTCGGGGGTCGGGTCGTGCTCGCCGGTGTACGCCTTGGCTACCGAGCGCAGCACCCGAAGTACCCCATAGCCGTCCATGGCGGCGTGGTTGGCGTTGAGCATCAAGACGTCACCCTCGGGGTGACGAGCCAGGCGAGCGCGCAACGGTGGCGATTCGGCCAGCGGCACGGCGAGGCCCTGCAACTCGGCGCGGACGGCGGCGAGCGCGTCGTCATCGGGGCAGTCGACGACCCGCAGGGGGTCGATGTCGACATGGGAGCGGATCTCCCAGTGATCGCGGTGCTGGGACCGCCGGCTGGGCACCTTGCGGGCCCGCGCCATGTCATGGCGGGACAGGGCCTGGGAGAAGGCGCCCCGCAGCCGGGGCTCATCGAGCCGGTCCGGCACCCGCACCTCCAGCTGGATGCTCCACGGAGCGGCCTCGCTGTCGACGAGGTGCACGGCCTCGTCGACGACGCTGAACGGGACCGTCATCCTCCGGTCGTCGTCCTCCGGCTCTACCGGCGGAGCGGGAAGGTTCTCGTCGACCCAGATCAGCTCGCATTCCATTCGGCACCGGTGGCGCCGGCGCTGGCCCCGCAGCAGCCTCGTCGCGTCGTCGGCCATGCCCCGGAGGTTGTGGGCCACCGCTTTCGACCAGGAGTAGCGGACCGAGCCGTCGTCGCGAGCGCGGAGGGGCGAGATGCGGTCGACGTGGGCCGAGACCCGGTTGCCGTCGATGATGACGTGGAGGCTGTCGGTGGGGGAGAGCTCGCGGAACGACGTCTTGCCGCAGTGGTAGAGCCGTCCAAGCCCGGTGTCGCGCCGGAAGCCGGGGTCGCGCTCGAGGGCGCGGGTGAGGGGGTTCGAGGCCGTGGTGAGGCCGGGGACGGGCTGTGCCATCAGGCGCCTCCTGTGGTCGGCAGCTTGTGAAAACCGTCACATACAGACTACACGCTGGCCGGCGTCCCCCTGGAAATGCCAGGAGCACGCCTCAGCGGACGTCGATGCGGCGCAGGAACTGCGTGGTCGCTGCCAGCGCGAGCGCACCGAGCACCAGGGGGACGGCTACGGCTACGGCGGTGGAGGCGCCCAGGCGGGGAGGGGCGTGGCCGGCCACGTCGGCCAGGATCGAGCGGGCGTAGAGCAGCACCGACAGCCGCGCCGGGCCGGTGCCACTGCGGGCCACGAAGCCCTCCCAGATGAGCACGTAGACCAATCCCCAGGCCAGGGCGCGGCGCACCACCAGGCCGAGACCCAGGAACAGGGTGCTGTAGGCGACGACGGCAAGCAGGGAGGCACCGGCGGCGCCGGCGACCAGCTCGGCGTCCCCGCCGGCGATGGCGGCGGCCAGCGCGGTGGGGACCACGGCGAAGGGCATGGCGATGGCGACGGCGCCGGCCAGCGCGGCCACGGCCAGCTTCCAGCGGGCGATCGGACGCTGCCATAGGTAGACCAGCGTCCCGTCCTCAGCCGGGTCGCCCAGGGCGGCGGCGGCAAAGACCAGTGCCGTGAGGGGCACGAGCAGGGCGAGGCCGTAGTTCTCGACCAGGTCGTAGGCAGCCTCGGCCCGATTGAACGGGCTCACCGCCCTGTTGATGGAAACGGCCAGCCCCACAGCCAGGGCGGCGATGGCCCCCAGAGCCAAGATCCGCCCGCGGGTCAACTGCGTGCGGAGGGTCAGAAAGAAGATCGCCGCCACCCTCGCTACCGCCGGGCCAGCAGGTAGCGAAAGACGCTGTCGAGGTCGTCGTCGAGGGCCACCAACTCGACCAGGCGGGCCCCGACGTCTCGGGCCACGGGGGCTATCCGCCGGCGGAACAGCGCCACATCCACCGTGTCGACGACGACGACGTCGTCGCCCTGGACCCAGGCGCCGCTGGTCGTGCCCGAGGAGATGAGGGCGGCGGCCAGCGGCCGGGGCCGGTCGGTGCGCACCCGCAGCCGGTGGGGACGGTCGTCCATCAGCTCCCGGATGGCGTGGAAGTCGCCCTCAGCAGCCAGCCGGCCCTGGGCGATGACGAGCACGCGCGAGCCGAAGCGCTCGACCTCCTCCAGCACGTGGCTGGCCACGACCACCGTGCGCCCGTCGTCGGCCAGCTGGCGCAGGAGGTTGATCATGACCAGGCGCTGGCGGGGGTCGAGACCCTCCAGCGGCTCGTCCAGGATGAGCACCTGCGGCTCGTGCACCAGGGCCTGGGCCACCTTCACCCGCTGGCGCATCCCCTTGGAGTAGGTGCGCAGTGGCCGGGGGTCGCCAGGGTCGAGCGCCACTCGCCCAAGCGCGCCGGTGGCCGCTGTTCCCGCCTGGTCCACGCGCTGCAACTTGGCGGCCAGGGCCACGAACTCCAGGGCGGTGAGGCGGTCGAACATCGCCTCCTGCTGGGGCACGAGCCCCACCTGGCGGGCCAGGTCGACGTCCCGACGGGGGACCTTGCCCAGAATCCGGACCTCGCCCCGCGACGGTGCGGTGAGGCCGCAGAGCACCCGCAACAGGGTCGACTTGCCGGCGCCGTTGGGGCCGAGCAGGGCGGTGATCCCGGGGCCCATCCGACAGGAGACCTCGGACAGGGCGACCACCGAGCCGAACCACTTGGAGACGTCGACCACCTCTATGGTCACCGGGTCACCTGCAGACGCCGGTACCGCACGACGGCTACCGCCGCGCCCCCCACCGCCCACGCCGCCGTTCCCGCCGCCACCACGGCGGTGTCGACGCCGGCGAAGCGGGTGTCGGACTCGCCGTAGATACGGGCCACGACCTCCAGCGACGAGCGAAGGACGTTGACGACGAACACCTCCGCCGGCGCCCCCAGTCCGCCGACCAGGATGCCGGCCACTACGCCGGAGCCCAGGAGCAGGAAGATGGTGGCGGCCGAGGCCACCGCTCGGCGGTCGGTGAGGCTGGCGACGGCCATCGAGATGGCGGTGAAGACCGCTGCGAGCACCACGCCGGCGGCCACGATCCGCCCCAGCACCTTCATCACCTCGAGGGGACCGTCCGGCCCCACGCCCTGCAGCATCAGGCCGACCAACAGCAACAGCAGCGGTCCGATGGTGACGGCGCCGATGACGATGGCCACCGAGGCCGCCTTGGCCGCCAGATAGGTCATCCGGGTGAGCGGGGAGGCGAGGTAGAGGCTGAGCACCCCGGAGCGCCGGTCGGGGCACAGCGCTTCGGGGGCTGCGAAGGCCACGAACAAGACGATGGCCGAGACGACGAAGCCGTAGTACTCGGAGTAGTCGGGGACGAGCTGGCGGGCCTGCTCCCGGCCCCCGAAGCGCCCGAACAGGGCGACCACCCCCAGGAACACCGTGGCCGGCAGGTAGGCGAAGGCGATGCTCATGATGGGCAGGACTTTCGACCGGGCCGGCCGGCGCAGCCCGAGGATGCGCCGCAGGCTGTGGGCGATGAGGCTGCGCACGGCGTGGGCAGGGCCGTGGCGGACGCCCTCGAAGCGCCGGTAGCCCTGTTCCAGGATGCGGGCGTCGGCGCCAGCCGTATCGCTCACGCACGCTCCTCACCGGCGGCCAGGAAGACCTCTTCCAGGCTGGCCCGGCGGCGTTCGATTCGCCGCACGCCCAAGGAGAGGTCGGCCAAGGCGTCGCGCACGACGTCGTAGAGGGTGTCCGTCTCCAGGGCCACCACTACCGAAGCGCCGGAGGCCACCGCGGCCACCCCCCGCTGCGCCAGTTCGCCCACCAGCCGCGCGGCCGCCGGCGCTACGGAGTCCAGCTCGACCAGCAGCTCCGGACGGTCCCCGCCCCTCAGCTCGGCCAGGGGCCCGCTGCGTACCACGCGGCCGGCGTCGAGGATCAGCACCGAGTCGCTCACCCGCTCGACTTCTTCGAGTAGGTGCGACGAGAGGATGACGTTGAGCCCCAGCTCGTGGCCCACCCGCCGCACCAGTGTGAGCATGTGCTCGCGCTGGACGGGGTCGAGCCCGTTGGTGGGTTCGTCGAGCAGCACCAGCTCGGGGTCGTGGGCAATGGCGACGGCCAGCTTCACCCTCTGGCGCTGCCCCGTCGACATGGTGCCGACGGCCCGGAACCGCTCCTCGCCCAGGCCCACCTCCCACAGGGCGTCACTGGCCCGGGTCTGGGCCTCGCGGGGCGCCAGGCCGTGCACCTCGGCGAAGTGGCGGACGACGTCGTGGGCCCGCACGTCCCCCGGCAGCGCCTCGTGCTCCGGCGCGTAGCCGACGCGGGCCCGTACCTGGGGCCCGAGCCTCCAAGGGTCACACCCCAGCACCTCGAGGCGTCCCTCGTCGGGGCGGTGCATCCCCAGCATGAGGCCGAGCAGCGTCGTCTTGCCGGCGCCGTTGGCCCCCAGCAGGCCCGTGATGCCGGCGCCGATCTCGAAGCTCGCCCCGGCCAGCGCCGGCGTCGTCCCCCAGCGCTTGGCGACTCCCTCGGCAAGCACGATGGGGGCCACCGGGACACGGTAGACGGGGGGAGCGAGACCGGGAACGGGCTAGCCTTCCTCGGCGCCCACCAGTCCCCGGGGGCCTCGGCGGCTGGCGAAGGGATCGTTCGAATGCAGCGCACACTTGGCCTCCTGTTCCTCGTGGGCGCGCTCGCTGTGGGCGGATGTGGTGGCGGAGACGACACGACGTCGGCTGGCTCCGCTGGCTCCAAGGACACCAACTTCTCCGGCAAGGGTGGTGCCGACTTCTGCCAAAAGGCGCGCGACTTCGAGGAGAACACCAAGACCTCCGGTGACGCGTCGACGCCCGACGGGATGCGCAAG
Source organism: Actinomycetota bacterium (assembly GCA_019348305.1). The sequence goes on along the minus strand of JAHWJQ010000020.1, from coordinate 2,984 downwards.
GAGTTCACCCAGCTCTCCAAAGCCGTGGACGACCTCGTCGACGCAGCACCCAAGGAGATCCGAGCCGACGCCGAGAAGGTCGGTGGGTACTTCCAGCGGGTCAGCGACCTCTACGAGAAGTACGACTACGACGCGTCCAAGATCCCGCCCGCGGAGTCGGAGAAGCTCAACCTCAACGATCCCGAGGTAGAGGCCGCCAGCGAGCGGGTGGAGTCGTACTTCGAGAAGGTCTGCAAGATCGACAGCGACGGCGACGGGGACACCGACGGGGTCCAGCGCGACGACGCCGGCACCGGTGGCGAGGAGCCCACCAGCGACACGACCGTTCCGGAGTAATCGCGACCCCCGTCTGCGGTACCCGTCGTAGTCTGCGCCAATGAGCCACCCACGCAAGCCCCGGAGCGCGGAGGTCACCGAGGGGTACGAGCGGGCGCCGGCCCGGGCCATGCTGCGAGCAGTAGGGATGACCGACGACGACTGGGACAAGCCTCAGGTCGGCGTGGCCTCGTCGTGGAACGAGGTGACCCCCTGCAACATGCCCCTCGACCGGCTGGCCAAGCGGGCCAAGGAGGGGGTGCGCGCCGCCGGCGGCTTCCCCATCGAGTTCGTCACCATCGCAGTGAGCGACGGCATCTCCATGGGCCACGAGGGGATGCGGGCCTCGCTGGTGAGCCGGGAGGTCATCGCCGACTCGGTGGAGACGGTGATGCACGCCGAGCGCTTCGACGCCCTGGTCACCTTCGCCGGCTGTGACAAGTCACTGCCCGGCATGCTCATGGCGGCCGCCCGCCTCGACCTGCCCTCGGTGTTCCTCTACGGGGGCTCCATCCTCCCCGGCCGCATCCCCGACGACCCCCAGGACCGGGCCCTCGACATCGTCAGCGTCTTCGAGGCCGTCGGGGCTCGGGCCGCCGGTGCACTGACCGACGAGGAGCTCGGCCTCATCGAACGCCACGCCTGCCCGACGGTGGGGTCGTGTGCCGGGATGTTCACCGCCAACACGATGGCCGCCGTGGCCGAGGCCATCGGCATGGCCCTGCCCGGCTCGTCGTCACCTCCGGCCATCGACGCCCGCCGGGACGAGTTCGCCTACCGGTCCGGCCAGGCGGTGGTGCACCTGCTCGACGCCGGCATCCGCCCCCGCCAGATCATGACCAAGGAGGCCTTCGAGAACGCCATCGCCGTGGTCATGGCCCTGGGCGGCTCCACCAACGCCGTGCTCCATCTCCTGGCCCTGGCCAACGAGGCCCGGGTGGAGCTCGAGCTCGAAGACTTCAACCGGGTGGGCCGGCGGGTGCCCCACATCGCCGACACCAAGCCCCACGGCAAGTACCACATGACCGACATCGACCGCATCGGCGGCGTACCCGTGGTCATGCGTGAGCTGCTGGAGGCCGGCCTCCTGCACGGCGACTGCCTCACCGTCACAGGGCGGACCGTGGCCGAGAACTTGGAGTCGCTGGCCCCGCCCCCGCCCGACGGTGCCGTCGTGCACCCCCTGAGCGACCCCATCCACGCCGACGGCGGGATCGCCGTGCTCACCGGCACCCTCGCCCCCAAGGGTGCGGTGGTCAAGGTGGCGGGCATCGACCACCAGCGTTTCGACGGCCCCGCCCGGGTGTTCGACGGCGAGGACGGAGCCATGGCGGCGATCCTGGCCGGCGCCATCGAACCGGGCACGGTGGTGGTGATTCGCTACGAGGGCCCGAAGGGGGGCCCCGGGATGCGGGAGATGCTGGCGGTCACCGGCGCCATGAAGGGCGCCGGCCGGGGAGGCGACTGTGCCCTCCTCACCGACGGCCGGTTCTCAGGCGGCACCCACGGCTTCTGCATCGGACACGTCGCTCCCGAGGCGGTCGACGGGGGCCCGATCGCGTTGGTGGCCGACGGCGACCGCATCGTCATCGACATCCCGGCCCGCTCGATCGAGCTCCTGGTCGACGACGCCGAGCTGGCCCGCCGGCGCGAGGGCTGGAAGATCCCTCCGCCCCGCTACACCACCGGCGTCCTGGCCAAGTTCGCCCGCCTCGTCACGGGCGCCGAGCGAGGGGCGATCACCGAGCCGTAGCCCCACCAAGCAGGCGGGCGCCGCATCCAGATGGCCGGGCGCGCCGTAGACCAGACGTCAGCCGAGCCGGTGAGAAGAACATGAGCGGTGCAGACGACGTTGTGGGGCCGAGGCCAGCCCGCCGGCGGTACGGCCGGACGGCCCTCTCCGCTGAGGACGAGGCGGGTCTGGCTGCCGCCGACGCTCGAACGTTGCTCCGCGTCCTCGAGAAGAGTGACCGCTTCCGCCGCGACACCGGGTTCGGCGCCATCTACCACCCGGGCAAGTTGTCGTTCCGCGAGGTGCGCCCCACCGACAGCATGCACATCATCATCGACGGCGACACGATCTCCGCCCACATCGACGACATCTCCCCGTTCAAGTGTCGGCCCGATGGCACGGCCCGCTACTCGCTGTCGCGCATCGTGGCGCACAACCTGGCCGGCATGAGCGCGGACCTCCTCCGCCTCGTGCGGGGCGGCTCGGGCCGACAGCGGTGCAAGCTCGAATGCGAGCGGGTGTGGGTGGACGAGGAGGCCGCGTCCGGCGGCTAGAGCCTGCGGATCTTCTGCTTGACGTAGCTGGCGATGGTGCCCGTCGTGGTCTCGACCTTGTGCACCCGGCGGACGTGGTCGGAGATCAGCGTCATGAGTTCGTCCTCGGTTGCCGCTTTGCCCTGCCACCTGCAGGCGTGACCGATGTCTTTTCAGCGGAACTCATACGGCATGGCGCAGGTTCGGTGCCAACGCTGGCCCTGGATGGGCCCAGGTCCCTGATCGCTCAGCCGCCGCCGCCGCCGCGTCCTCCCGCCGGCGCAGCTCGGCCTCCCGCTCGCTGAGCTGGCGCTCCCAGTCGGCCAGGCGCTGCTCTTCGAGCTTCTTGGCCTCCAGGCGCCGGTCGAGCTCGGCGTCGAGCTGCGCGTAGCGCTCCCGCCGCT
>JAHWJQ010000209.1 GCA_019348305.1 Actinomycetota bacterium | reverse complement strand
GACGCGGCTGGCCGCGTCAGCGCCTTCGGCGATGCCCGCCATCTCGGAGAAGCAGGGCGCCTGTCGAGCGGTGAGGCGGTGACTTCACTTTCGGCGACACCGAGTGGCGGCGGCTACTGGTTGTTCACGAACATGGGCCCCGTCCTGGTGTTCGGCGACGCCAGGCACCTGGGCGACATGTCGGCCACCAAGCTCAACGGCCCCGTGCTCGACTCCATCCCCACCCCGACGGGTCGCGGCTACTACATGGTCGCCTCGGACGGCGGCATCTTCGCCTTTGGTGATGCCCGCTTCCAAGGCTCCATGGGCGGGCTCCCGCTCAACGCCCCCGTCCAGTCGCTCGTGCCCGACCCGGATGCCAGCGGCTACTGGTTGGTGGCCGGCGACGGCGGGATCTTCGCTTTCGACGCTCCCTTCTACGGCTCGATGGGCGGGACCGGCCTCAACCGCCCAGTCACCGGAATGGTGGGGGCGAACGGCGGGTACCTGATGGTCGGCGAGGACGGCGGCATCTTCGCCTTTGGCGCCGCCCCCTTCCGCGGCAGCCTCGGCCACGCTCCGCCCGCCGCACCGATCGCCAGCGTGGCGTCGCTGAACTGAGCCGGCGCGCGCCGCTACTGCGCTCCGGCAAGGCCCGTCACCAAGCCGTTTCTGGGGATGTCCGCGCACTGTGCGTGCGTAAACAACCCCAGAAGCAGGCGACGTGAGTTGGCTCCGTCGTCACCGGTCGTGGTGCCGGCGGCCCTCCCGCCACCACGACCATCGGCCGGTTGGGCCGGCACCGTTGGTGGCGGGGTGCACGATGGCGAGGCTCGCGCCGTCGACCAGCCACACCGCGATCGGGGTTCCCGGCTCGGCTGATCCCGCCACTACCACCGGCGCCGGCCGGTCGAGCCAGGGGCCCGGGTTGCGGGCGATGGCTCCGGACACCACGCTGCCTTGGTCGTCGGTGAGCACGATCTCCTCATCAGCTTCTCCCGCCCGCGCCCAGGCTTGCCACCACGGTCCCTCCCGGGCCACCCGGCAGTTCCGGCGCCAGTTCCGCCACCTCGACCACAAGACGACGCCCAGGATCATGGCCGGAAGGGCGCCCCATACCACGGGTTCGACAGGGTCGTAGGGCTCGGCCACCAATCGGGCGCGCGCCGGGTCGGTCGGGTGGAGGCGGGCGGGATAGCGGATACCCTTGCGGTAGTCACTGGCGAAGTCGGCCGGCGCCCTCGTGGTGCGGCTCTCCCCCTCACGGCCGTAGCGCAGGACCACGACGTCGTCGGTCCCCTCGTGGTCGACGACCTCGCCGAGGACGACGGCCGCACCGGAGAACGCTTGCCGCTCTTCGGCGGCCGTCGCTGCCGTGACGGCGACGACGAAGGCCAACAGGACGAGCGCCGCGACCAACAACGCCGCCTCCCGCCCGATGGTGACCAGCCCCGGCGGGCCCGCATGACCGCCGGTGGCAGAGGCAGCGGGAAGCTGCTGCACCGGCCGAGGCGGGCCCCCTGGACGGGGGTGTTCGGCGCGGCGGCCGGCCCGGCCCGCCGGCCACAAGAGCAGCTCACCGCGGCGGGCGACGACGCTCCCCAGCGGTCGGGGCGAGCCCTTCACCTCGACCGGGAACACCTGGGTCCCGAGCCGAGCCTGGCCCGTGACGAGGATCGGGACCGAGCAGAGTGGCGGAGCGCCCTCGGTGGCGTCGAGGGGGTAGAGGTGGAGGTCGCACCGGAAGCGGCGCCCGGGCCGGGGTGCCACGGCGGCGACCATGGAGAAGCTGGGGACGGGAGCGGCGACGAGCCGTTCGGTCCGCCGGATGGCGAAGCGCCGCATCAGCGGCGGAAGCAAAGCCCCGACGAGCCACGCGCCGTACACGACGAGGTTCGTGTGCAGCGGCATGACATCACCCTCGGCGACGGCAGCGAGGGGGTCGTCCCGTCGGGCGAGCAGCCGCACCCTCCCGCCCCGCTCGGGCACCAGGTCCCGGTCCCAGACATAGACCTCCGTCGTCACCGTCTGGTCGGTGGCGGGGTGGAGATAGCGGAACTCGACGGCACCACCGGGCTTGGTGGCCACAACGAGGCCGTCCACGGCGACCTCCTCGGCTGCATCGAGCCGCTCAGGCTTCGCTGCCGGCACGTCCTCGGTGACGAAGAACCAGCCGAAGAAGGCGACCGTGGCCAACGGCAGCCACAGGGTTGAGTTGCAGTGGCGGGTGACGGCGGGCGGCCGCTCCCGCCGCGTCACCGTCGCAGGTGCACCTCGGGCCCAGACGCCAGCTCCGCGCTGCCGGCCGGGGTGTTGGCGGCCGGGGTGTTGGCGGCCGGGGTGTTGGCGGCCGGGGTGTTGGCGGCCGGGGTGTTGGCGGCCGGGGTGTTGGCGGCCGGGGTGTTGGCGGCGGAGGTCCCGGCGGTCGGCTCCGACAGCCATGCCTCCTCGGCCGGGGAGATGTCACGGCGGAGGCGGCGGTCCCAGCGCAGGAGCGGCACCTGGCGGAGGGCCAGCCACGCGCTGAGGGCGACAGCGACGGCGAAGGCGGCGGCGATGAAACCGCCGCGGACGGGGGAGTGGACGGCGTCGATGATCCCGATGCCGGCGCCGAGGGCGGCACTGGCGACGGTGAGCAGCGGTGCGCTGGCCCAACCCCGCAGCAGCCCGACGATCGACGTGATGACGCCGACCATGGCGAGCCCGGCAAGGGTCTGCACCCAGGCGCGGTGCTCGGGGCAGAGCGCGTCGGTGAACATGATCACCGAGAACACGACGGCCAGCGTGGCTGCCGTCGCCGCCCACAGGCCGGACGACGCTGGCCTCGGCGGTCGCCCTGGGCCTTCACGATCGGTCCACGCGAGTACCTGTGTCGAGCGCCACTCGTGCCGTTCCACTTGCGTTCTCCTCGCCTCGTATGTCTCGGTTCCCAGGGTACCGCTCCCGTCCCTACGGGTTGAGCTGCAGGCCGGCGGCGCCGGACAACACGAGCTGGACCGACGAGTCGCCGCTGGCGATGGTGGTGCGGACCCGCCCCTGTTCCTGGCGCAGCTCGAACAGCAGCTCGCGGCTGTCGGCGGCCCACGCGTTGAGCAAGTCGTCGACCTGTTGCGCCATCCTCGGCTCCGGCGCCAGCAGCTGCAGGGTGAACGGGAGGCCGGGGGGTGCCACCACGCCGGGTGCCGGGTCCTCGACCGAGACCAGCAGGCAGTCGAGGGTGATGGCGTCGGGCTGGCGGCGGGCGAAGAGCAGCCGGGACAACAGTCGCACCGAGGGATGGCGGGCGGAAGCGGCCGCTGCTGCCAAGCGCTTGGAGTGGCGGGGCAGGAGGAGGGCGACCACGATCATCGCGAGGATGATCGCCAGGGCCACGGACGAGGTCAGGACGAGGAAAAGGACCGGCCCCACCTCCGGCACCGTACCCACCTAGGCCCAGCATCCACCACCCACTAGCCGAGCGAACATATGTTCTGTAGTTTGTCGGCGTGGGCTTCAACAATCCGCGCCTGCCGTGGTCGTCCACCCCCTACGCCGAGCTGCACTGCCACTCCAACTTCAGCTTCCTCGACGGGGCGTCGCATCCCGAGGAGCTGGTGGAGGAGGGATCACGGCTGGGCCTCGAGGCACTGGCCCTCACCGACCACGACGGCATGTACGGCGTGGTCCGCTTCGCCCAGGCAGCGTCGGCTGTCGGGCTGCCCACGGTGTTCGGAGCGGAGCTCAGTCTGGGGCTGACCAAGCCCCAGAACGGCAGGGCCGACCCCGAGGGCCGCCATCTTCTCGTTCTGGCTCGCGACCCGGTGGGCTACGGGCGGTTGTGCCGCTCCATCAGCGCCGCCCAGCTGGCCGGCAAGGAGAAGGGAAAGCCCGAGTTCGGTTTTCCGCCGACCAATGCAGAAGCGAGGGCAGGAAAACGGGACGAGCCTGTGTTCTCGCTGTCGGCACTGGCCGAGGCAGCGGGCGGGCACTGGCTGGTGCTCACCGGCTGCCGGAAGGGGACCGTGCCGGCGGCTCTGACGGCCGAGGGGCCGGCCGCCGCCGCCCGCCAGCTGGCCGACCTGGTGGTGGCCTTCGGACGTGACAACGTCGCCGTCGAGCTGTGGGACCACGGCGACCCGCTCGACTCGGCTCGCAACGACGCCTTGGTCGAGGTGGCCCTGCGCCAGGGGGTGGAGGTGG
>JAHWJQ010000208.1 GCA_019348305.1 Actinomycetota bacterium | reverse complement strand
TGTCTCACCCTGAGGGAAAACACCGAGCGACCGATCACGGTCAGCGAGGGCACCAACCGGGTCGTCGGCCGGGCGCCCGGGCCGGTCGTCGCGGCGGCACGGGACGTCCTCGAGCACCCGCCGCCTCCCCGCCGGCCGGACCTGTGGGACGGACATGCCGCCGGTCGGATCGCACGAGCACTGCTGAGCTGAGCGCCGATCTCGCTTGGTGGTGAGGTCGACCCAACCCACCGGAGGCAGGTGCTCCATCAACGTGGCTGCCTGGCACGGGCTACAGCACGTTCGCCAGACCCACGGCCAATCCGGCGGCCGTCACCTGCAGCCCGACCAGGCTGAGGAACAGCGTCTGAGCCTTGCTGGCCATCTCGCCGCGAAGACTGCCGATCTCTTTGTGCACCTCCCCGATCTCTTTGTGCATCTCGGCCCGCAGCCCGCCGATCTCTTTGTGCATCTCGCCCCGCAGCCCGCTGATCTCGACCCGCAACCGGTCACCGAGGTGGTCGAGGTCGCGCTTAGTGGCGACGTCGGCCCAACCCACCGGCGGCAGGTGCTCCATCAGCGTGGCTGCCTCGTCGGCGCCCAACACCTCGTCAAGGCGTTGATGGAGCTGGTGGCGGGACTGGTCACTGATGGTCATCGTTCTCCTCCGGGCACGACCTTGCAAGGCAGGAGGGCCCTGACCGGGGGCCTCGACGGCGCAGCGCAAAAGGTACTGCTGCCCTACGACAACCCCGGGGGAGCGCCGCCGGGGAAGGGCGCTCCCGGGAGGAGCCGCTACCTGCTTGGCCGGCGCCACAACCTCCAGAGGCCGGATTCCTCCGGAACCTGCCGGGGCGCCGGCCGCCGTGGCGCCACCGAGTGCCCGTTGGGCCGGACGACCGGTGGCGCCGGCGGCGCCGGCGACGCAGCAACCGGAGCAGGGGCCGCTTCTTCGCCTCGGCCGCCGAGCCCACCGGAGGACCGAGACGGGCTCGCTTCCTCGGCCCGGAATGCCGGCTCCTGCTGATCGAATACCGGCTCAGGCCGCACCGCCGGCTCAGCAACCGCCGGCTCGTCCGCCACTGACGCAGCGGGACCCTGCACGACAGGTTCGGGCGGAGCCGGCCGAGGCGCTTCCGACCACTGCGCCGGCTCCGGCGTGGGGGCGATCGGCTCCTTCACCGACCAGTCCCGCTCCACCTCACCAGCAGCGCCGCGGCGCCGGCCCCGGGCCTTTTCAGTAGGCGTATAGGCGTAGCGGTAGCCGGCTCCGTAGCCGTAGGCATAACCGTCGAACACGTTGCCCCCGACGCCGTTGACGACCACGCCGGCCAGCGGCGCCTGGACGTTCCCGAGCAGCTCCACGGCCCGTCGCAGCTGAGCCTGCTTCGTCCTGGTGGCGTTCACCACCAGCAGCGTGGCGTCGACGGTGTTGGCCAGCACGGTGGCGTCCGTAACGGGGAGCACGGGCGGAGAATCGATGAGCACGACGTCGACGTGTTCGGCCAAGCTCCGCAGCAGCTCGCCGCTGCGGCGGCTGGCCAGCATCTCCGAAGGGTTCGGGGGGATCGGCCCCGATGCGAGCAGGTATAGCCGCGAGACGCTGCGCACCTGCTGCATGGCCTGGCCCAACGTGGTGTCGCCGATGAGGATCGAGCTGAAGCCGACGTCGTTGGGGAGTCCGAAGAAGGCGTGGATGCGGGGGCGGCGCAGGTCTGCATCCACCAGGACGACCCGCTGCCCGGCGCTGGCCAGCCCCACCGCCAGATTCGCGATCGTGGTCGACTTGCCCTCCGACTGGGAGGGGCTGGTCATCTGCACGATCTTGATCTTGCGGTCGAGCCCCAGGAACTGCACGGACGTCCGCAGGCTGCGATAGGCCTCGGTCGCGTGCGAGTGCGGATCGGTGAGGGAGACCACGAAGGCGTCCTTCGGGTCCTTCCACGTCTTGAGCTCGGGAATGAGGCCCAGGATCGGCACCCCCGGAGCCGCCCGCTCGACGTCTTCCTTCCCCTTGATCGAGTCGTCGAGGTACTCCCTCAGGAAGGCAAGACCGACGCCGAGCATGAGGCCCACCGCCAGCGCCACGACGGCGTTGCGCCGGGGCGTGGGCCGCACCGGCGAGGTCGGGGCCACCGCCGGCGTCACCAGTTGCGCTCCCCCGCTCTTGAGGGCGGCATCCACCTGGAGCTGGTCGAGCTTCTGGCGGAAGAGCGCCTGCTGCTGCTGCAGGCTGGCCTTCTGGCGGTCGAACTCCGCCGGGTCGGTCGTGGTGGTGGTCGCCGGCCGTGCCCCCCGCACCGGTGGGGTCGCCGTCGTGGGTACCGGCACCACACCGTCGATCTGGGCCTGGAGGTCGACGATCTTCTGCTGGATCTGCTCGGCCGCGGCCAGAAGATCCTCCACCGCCTGACTGCGCCGGAACTCGATGTAGGACGTGGCGTAGGTGTTGGCGATCAATGCCGCCCGCTCGGGATCGGTGCTCTCGGCTCGTACTTCCAACACGTCGGTCTGCCCCACGGCACTGGCGGTGACCTTCGGGGCGCTGCCGATCTTGTCGCGCACGAGGTCGCGCACCGGCCGGCTGCGCAGCACCTGGATCTCGGTCTGGATCGCCCGGGCCGGGTCGTTCCTGGCACCCGTGTTGGGGTCGAAGAGCGACTCGCTCGCCCTCGCCTGCAGGAGCACCTCGGCCCTGCCCTCATACACCGGCGTCTGGACCACGGAGGCCCCCACCGCCCCGGCCGTGACCAGCAACGTGATGAGCACGATGAGCCACTTGCGCCGGCGAAGGATCCGCAGGTAGTCGCGCAGCTCGAGCTCGGCCGGCTCCTCAGGCAGCATCCACTGCAGGTTACTGGAGCCTGATGTCCCTTCTGTGCCCTTGACCGGCGCTGATGCCGTTCAGCGGTGCCACGCCGTCCCAGGACGATCGGGGCTGCGAACCCGGTTGGCATCTCCCGGCACGCCGCGGTGCGACACTGTTGTGGAACTCCACCAGGCGGCGACGAGGAGCTGGGCATGCGTGTTGTCGTGGTCGGCCAGGGCTACGTGGGGCTGCCGCTCGCCATGCGGGCCGCCGAAGTAGGCCACTGCGTGGTCGGCTACGACGTCGACGCCAACCGGGTCAAGCGCCTCGCCGCCGGCGAGTCCTACGTGGAGGATGTGCCGTCGGAGCAGCTGCAGTCGGCCCTGGAGAGCGGCCTCTACAAGGCGACCACCGAGGCCGACGACCTCGCCGGCTACGACGTCGCCGTCATCACCGTTCCCACGCCGCTCAAGGAGGGCGCCCCCGACCTCTCCTACATCGAAGAATCGAGCCGCACCCTCGCCTGCCACCTCCGTCCGGGTGCAACTGTCGTCCTGGAGTCGACCACCTACCCCGGCACCACCGAGGAACTGGTGGCGCCCCTGTTGGAAGCGGGCTCGGGCCTCACGGCGGGAGCCGACTTCCATCTCGGCTACAGCCCCGAGCGGATCGACCCGGGGAACACCGAGTGGACCTTCGTCAACACGCCCAAGGTGGTGTCAGGCATCGACCCGCCCTCCCTGGCCGCCGTCGCCGGCTTCTACGACACACTCGTGGAGCAGACGGTGCCCGTGGCCACCCCCAAGGAGGCGGAGCTGACCAAGCTGCTCGAGAACACGTTCCGCCACGTCAACATCGCCCTGGTGAACGAACTGGCCATCTTCGCCCACGAGCTGGGCATCGACGTCTGGGAGGCGATAGACGCGGCGTCGACCAAGCCTTTCGGGTTCATGCGGTTCACCCCCGGCCCGGGCGTCGGCGGCCACTGCCTGCCGATCGACCCGAGCTACCTGTCGTGGCGGGTCAAGCGCTCGACGGGCCACAGCTTCCGCTTCGTCGAGTTGGCCAACGACGTCAACGACCACATGCCCGACTACGTGGTCCAGCGCCTTGTCCGTGCACTGAACCGCCAGAAGAAGGCAGTCAACGGCAGCCGGATCCTCCTGCTCGGCCTCGCCTACAAGAAGAACACCGGCGACGCCCGAGAGTCACCGGCCGTCGTGGTTGCCGAACGCCTACTGGCCCTGGGGGCCGAGGTGCGAGCGGTCGACCCCCATGTCGTCGAGGGCCATGTCAACAGACGCGTGGTCCGGGTCGAGCTGACCCAGCAAGAGGCGACCGCAGCCGACGCCATCGTGCTGGTCACCGACCACGACGCGTTCGACCTCGAGATCGTGCAACAGCATGGC
>JAHWJQ010000207.1 GCA_019348305.1 Actinomycetota bacterium | reverse complement strand
TGGTACGCCAACTACGGCGAGCGGGGGGACCGGTTCGCGAGCATCGTGCGCGACCGCCTGGGGGAGCGGCCATGACCGCCCCGACCCGGCGAGTCGACGGCCGGCCCGCCACCCGCCAGTCCCGGCAGTCCCGCCACTCCCGCCACTCCCGCCAGTCCAGCCCCCCGCGCCGGCCCCGCCCGCGGCCCAACCGGCCCCCGCCGCCCCGGCCGGCCACCTACGTGCTGCTCCTTTTGGCCGTCGGCGCACTGACCGTGATCGGCCTGGTGATGGTGCTGTCGGCCTCGTCGGTGCAGGCTCTCCGCGTCCACGGCTCGTCCTGGTACTTCTTCAACCGCCAGCTGGCCTGGGTCAGCATCGGTACTGCGGCCATGGTCATGACCTCGCGGATCGACTACCGGCTGTGGCGCCGCCTAGCCCTGCCTCTGTTGGCCCTTTCTTTGGTGCTGATGGGCCTGGTTCTGGTCCCTGGCATCGGCATCCGGGTCAGCGGCTCGAGTCGGTGGTTGGGCTACGGGCCGCTGCGGCTGCAGCCATCGGAACTGGCGAAGCTGGGCCTGCTCCTCTTCGGCGCCGACCTGCTGTCGCGCCGCAGCCACCTGGTGGGGGAGTGGCGTGAGACGCTTCGGCCCTTGGTCGGCATCTACGCGGTGCTGGCCGTGCTGCTCATCGCCCAGCCCGATCTCGGCACCACGCTGGTTTGCGGCTGCATCGTGGTGGGGTTGCTGTTCCTGGCCGGGACGCCGCTTCCGTCCATGGGTGGCCTCGTCCTCGGCGCCGGCCTGGCCACGCTGCTGCTGGCCAGGATCGAGCCCTACCGCTGGCAGCGGATGGTCTCGTTCATCGACCCCTTCGCCGATGCCTCGAACACCGGCTACCAGGCGGCCCAGGGCCGCGTGGCGCTGGCGTCGGGGGGCCTGAGCGGTCTCGGCCTGGGCGCCAGCCGCGCCAAATGGGGTTTCCTGCCGGCCGCCCACACCGACTTCATCTTCGCCATCATCGGCGAGGAGCTGGGCCTGGCCGGCGCCCTGGTGGTCCTGGCGCTGTTCGCCGGGCTGGCCTACCTGGGTGTCCGTACCGCACTGCGGGCGCCCGATCGCTTCGGGCTGCTCGTGGCCGGCGGCGTCACCGCGTGGTTGGTGGGCCAGGCGGCCATCAACATGGGCGCCGTCGTCGGCTTGCTCCCGATCACCGGGGTCCCGTTGCCCTTCGTCTCGTCGGGGGGCTCGTCGCTGGTGCCGCTCATGGCCGCCATGGGCATCGTCCTCAACATCACCCGTCACGGGCGCAGGCCGGCCCCGAGTCCGAAGCTGCCCGGTGCCCGCCCGAGCGGGTCGTGACCCGCTGCTTCGCAGTCATCGCCGGCGGGGGCACCGCCGGGCACGTGATCCCCGCACTAGCCATCGGCCACGCCTTGGTGGCCCGAGGTCATCCCCGCGAGACCGTGCACTTCGTAGGGTCGCGGCGAGGCATCGACCACCGGCTCGTGGCCGCCGCCGGGTTCCCCCTCACGCTCCTGCCCGGCCGCGGCCTGGCCCGGCGCCTCACGCTCGACAACCTGCAGTCGTTGGCCGGCTTCGCCGTCGGGCTGGTGCAGGCGGTGGTGCTGCTGGCCCGCCTCCGTCCCGCGGTGGTGGTCTCGATGGGCGGCTACGCGTCGGCCCCGTGTGCCCTCGCAGCCGCGCTGTACCGCATACCGCTGGTGCTGTCCGAGCAGAACGCCGTCCCCACCGCCACCCACCGCCTGGTGGGGCGGTTCGCCACCGCGTCAGCCGTCCCGTTCGAAGGGACGCCACTGCCCCGGCCGGTCGTCACCGGCAACCCGGTCCGCGAAGAGATCCTGTCGGTGGACGCCACGCCGGCGGGCCGCCAGGCCGCCCGGGAGGCGCTGGGACTCCCGCTCGACGGCGTCGTGGTGGCGGCACTGGGCGGCTCTCTCGGTGCCCGCACGATCAACGCCGCGGTCGCTGAACTGGTGACCCGCTGGGACGGCCAACCCCTTGCCGTCCGCCACGCCGTCGGGTCGCGCGACTGGCCGTGGTTCCAGGGGTCCCTTCCCACCCCGAGCGACTCGATCGTCGCCTACCAGCCGGTGGAGTACGAGGACCGGATGCCCCAGGTGCTGGCCGCCGCCGACCTGGTCGTAGCCCGCTCGGGCGGAGCCACCGTGTCCGAGCTGGCGGTGGTGGGCAGGGCTTCGGTACTGGTGCCGCTGCCGATCGCCCCCTATGACCACCAGGCCGCCAACGCCCGCCAGCTCGTCGAGGCCGGCGCCGCGGTGATGCTGCGAGACCACGAGATGACGGGGGAGCGGCTGGTGGTCGAGCTCCGGCGCCTCCTCGACGGGGGCCCCGCCCGGGTGCGGGCCATGGGCGACGCCGCCCGGCGGATCGGAAGGCCCGACGCCGCCGAGGCCGTCGCTGCCCTCGTCGAGAGCACGGCCCGCCGCTCGCCGGCGCTGCGATGACACCGCTGGACCTGGGCCGGCCGCTGGCCGTGCACATCGTGGGGATCGGCGGATCCGGGATGAGCGCCATCGCCACCGTGCTGGCGGCGATGGGCCACCGGGTGAGCGGCAGCGATCTGCGAGATTCGCCCGGCCTCGAACGCCTCGGCCAGGCGGGCGTGGAGGTGCACGTCGGGCACCGGGCCGAGCACCTGGGCCCCGACGTGCAGGCGCTCACCGTCTCCACGGCGATCCCGCCCACCAACCCGGAGGTGGTCGAAGCCCACCGACGGGGCATACCGGTGCTGCGCCGGGCCCAGACGCTGGCTGCCATCTGCGCCACTCGGCGCCCCATCGCCGTCGCCGGCACCCACGGCAAGACCACCACCTCTTCGATGCTGGCCCTGGTGATGGTCGAAGCGGGGATGCGGCCGTCGTTCATCATCGGCGGTGAGCTGAACGGCATCGGCACCGGCGCCGTCTGGTCAGACGGCGAATGGTTCATCGTGGAAGCCGACGAGAGCGACGGCACTTTCCTCGAGCTCGGAGCGGAGGTCGCCGTGGTGACGAGCGTCGAGCCCGACCACCTCGCCCACTGGGGGAGCTGGGAGGCGCTCCGGGAGGCCTTCGGGCGGTTCCTCCACGCCGCCCCCGGGCTCAACGTCGTCTGCGCCGACGACCCCGTGGCCGCCGAACTCGGGCGCTCGGCCGGCGCCATCACCTACGGCACGAGCGAAGGATCCGACTACCGGATGTTGGAGGTGGCCGGCGGTCGTACGGGCATCGAGTTCAGTGTGCAACACCGGGACCGACGGCTGGCCGAGGTCCGGCTGCCTGTACCGGGGCTGCACAACGCCCGCAACGCCTGTGCCGCGCTGGTCACCGCGGTCGAGCTGGGGGCGCCCGTCGAGGCCGCAACCCGAGGCCTGGCCCGCTACGCCGGCGTGGCCCGCCGGTACCAGTTCCGGGGCGAGCGAGACGGAGTGACCTTCGTCGACGACTACGCCCACCTGCCGGGCGAGGTGAAGCAGATCCTCGCTGCTGCCCGGGACGGGGGGTGGCGTCGGATCGTCTGTGTCTTCCAGCCCCATCGCTACTCCCGGATGGCGGAGCTGGCCGAGGACTTCGCCGACGCCTTCGACGAGGCCGACGTGGTCGTGCTGACCGAGATCTACGGCCAAGGCGAGACACCGCGCCCGGGCGTCACCGGCAAGCGGGTGCTCGACGCCGTCCTCGACGCCCGCCCTGGCCGAACCGCCTACTGGTTTCCGGGACGGGCCGACCTGGCCCGCAACGTGCGACAGATCCTGCGTCCAGGGGATCTCTGTCTCACCCTGGGAGCGGGCGACCTGACTCTGCTACCGACAGAGATCCTCGAGGGGTGAGCGCGCCGGAGATCGAGGTGGCCGCCACCGTACTGGGAGGTCGCGTCCGGCGCGACGTCCCGCTGGGGCCTCTCACCACCTACCGGGTGGGGGGCCGGGCGGCGCTGTACTGCGAGTTGCAGGACCAGGCCGACGTGGAGGCGGCCCGAGAGGCGGTCTCGTCCACTGGGCTGCCGGTGCTGGTGATGGGGAAGGGTTCGAACCTCCTGGTGTCCGACGCCGGCTTCGCCGGGCTCGTGGTCGTCCTGGGCGGAGAGTTCTCCGTGATCCAGGACCCGCAGGATGGTCGTGTTCGGGCGGGGGCGGCGGTGAGCCTGCCGGTGCTGGCCCGGCGTACGGCCGCCGCTGGGCTCACCGGCTTCGAGTGGGCGGTCGG
>JAHWJQ010000206.1 GCA_019348305.1 Actinomycetota bacterium | reverse complement strand
GGCGCCGGGCATCGAACGCGACGTAACGGTCCTCCGGCGTCACGTCCATGCCTCGCTGACAGGTGCGGCACGTCACCGCATTGCGGTCACGGGTGACCCGATCCAGGGTCCATGCGATGCCGCAGACGGACCGGGCGTACAAGACTGGCGAGTCCTGCCGGCCAAGGAATCGGTCGGAGCCGTCCTGGTAGTGCACCTTCGGCAGCGGCGACCCCACAGGTCCCCTCCTCATGCCTCGGTCATCTTTCGGAGGATGGACTGGTCCGTCACAAGGCGCCTCCATGGAGCCTCGAGGACGGTTGACATTGCCGCCGGCCGGCCGGCATCGCCTCACGGGGCATGGCACGCCAGCCACTCGTCGATCTGGTCGGAGCCGAGCGTCCACTGCCCAGCCTGAGGGAACCGGGCGATGACGTCGGACTTGAACGCCTGGTACAGGCGCGGCCTGAACGAGGTGCGCTCGCCCCAGCAGTCGAGGCATTCCTTCCCCGATCCTCGACACGTCGGGCACCAGGCCTTGTCGCCCAGGTGGTCGATCAGGATGCACCGGGCGAGGTCGGCCGGACCGGAGCCGCCGTAGCCCCAGGAGAACCCGTCCGGGCTGTGCTTGACGTGGTGGGCCAGCGTGCCCACCAGATGGCCGTCCTCCCACACCGAGACGACATGGGCGCTGGAGGCGTCCTCGGCGTTGCCCCTGTACGTGCGCATCAGACGTGGCTCCTTTCGATATGAGGGCACACGCTGAATGTCGTGTCCCATGTGGCAGCTCCAGCAGTGGGGCTCACGAGATCACTCGCAGCCCAGTCCGCCGAAGCCGACGTGCCCGGACGGCCTGGCGTACATCCGGGTCGTTCTCGGCCTCCCGGAGATGATCGAGAACGATGTCGTGCACCAGCTGGTGTGGCCGGCAGCCCCGCAACAGGCACAGGGCGTCGAACACGTCGACCATGCGCCCGCTGGCCACCACGGCGTCGACCTTCCGTCCGGGAACGGCGTGCTCCACGCCAGCCCCGCGGGTGCCGGAGCTCACGACGCGTGC
This sequence comes from Actinomycetota bacterium, assembly GCA_019348305.1. Next base: position 3,191 of record JAHWJQ010000206.1, on the reverse strand, counting down.
CCGAGGGTCTGGGCGGGTGGCTCCACCAGGCGGGCATAGAGGTCGCTCCCACCCTCGTGGTTGGACCGACCCTCGAACTCCCACACCCCCGCCGGGGCCCGCGCCCGCCCGCAGCGGAGCCGCGATGCACACGCAGAGGCGGAGGCCGGGGAGGCGTAGCGCCGCACCGGAGTCCACTCCCCGGGGTGAGCGCTGATCGCCTCGAGGGTGCGGTACAGGGTCCCCCTGGGTGCGCGCATGGAGCGAACCGACTCGGTGTCGTCGTCGGGAAGGGCAGCGGCTGCCTTGCGCATGCGTCTGCGCTCGACCTCGCTGAGGCCACCCCAGACACCCTTGAGCGCCGGGTGGGCAAGGGCGTAGGAGGCGCACTCTCGTTGGACCTCGCAGCGGCCACACACCTCCTTGGGCGCTTGCAGTGAGGCGCCCCGTCGGGGGAAGAACACCGAGGGGTCACTCGATCGACAAGCGCCCCGCGCCGCCCAGGGGCCCGGCGCGGGGACGTTGGCCAGCGCCACGGCGATCGCCGAGACACTGTCCGCCCACGCCGCCACCTCGTCGCCGTTCATGCCGGCTCCTCGGCCAGTGGTTCCACCAGCGCTGCTGCCGCGGCGAGGCCGAGCTTTGCTCGCTCGGCACCCGACAGGCGGTAGCCAGCCAGGCGCTGGAGGAACCCAAGGTGCTCGCGCACCTCGGTGCGGTCCCACGAGCTCCACTCATTGCCCATGGTCTCCTCGGCGAAGGCAAACGCCAGTGCCAGCACCGCCCGGGACAACTGGTCGTCGCCGGCGCCGGCAAAGGCCTCCAACGTCGCCGTCCAGTCCTTGTAGATGGACCCGTCGCTCTGGGCGACGGGCTCCAGCTCGAGCAGCTGACATGCGAGGCGCGCCGGACCGCTGCGAGCTGCCCACACCGCCTGGCGGGCGACGAAGTCCAGCAACTCCCCGCGGCTCACACGCGAGGCGAGCAACTCCCGCATGACTTGGTTGCGGGCCCGCTCAGCGGCCTTCAGCTCCTTGCGCGCCGCCCGCTTCTCGGCCTCCGCCGCCTTGGTCTTCCGGGTGGCAGCCGACTGGGCATCGGTGTCGTCGGCATGACGCCGGGGGCTGGTGCAGACGTAGACGATCTCGCCTTCCGGGCCGACCGCGGCGGCGTGGCACGGCTGCTTGGCGTGCTCGGCCTTGGACATGGCCACCTCGCCGTAGCCCCGCCCGAGCGGGCGCTCCTTGCGCTCGTACCACCCGTAGCGGGGGTGGTCGACCACCTTGGTCCCGGCCGCCCGGAGCTCGGCGAACGCCTTGCGCCGGGCCTCGTCGCACTCGATGGCCTTCAGCTCGGCTTGCACCGAACGCCCAACCGTCCAGCCGTAGCCCTGGCTGCGCTCGAGTGCCGCCTTGATGCGAGCAGGGTCCTTCAGCTTGGTCAGCTCCACGGCGTCGCCGAGAGTGATTCCGCCGGCATCGACGTCTTCCTGGACGTCCTCAGGCAGGCCCAGCAGCGCCAACCGCTTGGAGACGTGGCCCTGGGAGCAGCCGATCCTGGAGGCGATCTGGCGCTGGCTGACTCCAAGTTCCACCAGGCGCTGGTAGGCACCAGCCTCCTCCAGCGCCGACAGCGCACATCGCTGCATGTTCTCCACGACCATCGCCTCGTTGCGGGCGACGTCGTCCAGCATCCGCACGCTGCACTCGAGGTGGTCGAGCCCGGCCACCTCGGCGGCCGCCAGCCGACGGTGGCCGGCCACTACCAGATAGTCACCTCCTTCGAGCGGCGAGACGACCAACGGCTGCAACAGGCCCTGGGTGGCGATGGACGCCGCCAGCTCGCTCACGTCCCCGATGTCGCGCCTGGGGTTGTCGGGGGCGGGCCGGAGTTTGTCGATGGGCAGGAGCTCGGTCACAGGATCCCCGCCCGCACCTCGACGTTCACCACCGGGCGCTCGTCCCAGCCCCGGAAGGAGCAGGAGCCGCACACCTGGTCGCCGTCACCCCAGCAGCCGGCACACAGCTCTTGGCCACAGCACTCGCAGAGCACCTCGACGTCGGCCTCGCCGCAGCTCTCGCACAGCGGCACCTGCCCACGAGGACGAGCCGGGGCGGCGGCCTCGACCGGGAGGGCGGCACGAGACTCGCCCGACATGTCGTTGGAGAACCGGTCGGCGGGGTCGTGCCCGCGCAACGCCGCCAGGTGAGGTGCGGCCGCCAACAGGGTGGGCCCGTACTCCAGCGCTGCGATCCAGCGCATGGGGATCGCGCCCACGCCGTGGCGGGCGCCGAGGAGCCCGCCGGCGACTGCGCCGGTGGTGTCGGCGTCGCCGCCCAGGTTGACCACCTCGACCAGCACGTCCTCGAACGACCCGGGGCGCATCAGGGCCCACACCGCCACCGACAGGGTGGCCAGCACAAAGCCAGAGGTGTCGAGGTCGTCGGCGTTGCGTCCAGGGGCGTCGGCGATCGTCCGTCGGACGTCGCTGCGCAAAGAGGCGTCAGCCACCACCGCCTCGATCGCCGCCTGGGGGTGGGCTCCCCGCACCAGCTCGGCCACCAGCTCCACGTAGGCGACACAGGCGTCGACGGCACGAGGATCGGCGTGGGTGATCGCCGACAGGTCCGCCGCCTCCCGCCGGCGGACGCCGGGGTCGCAGCGCACCAAGCCGGTGGCCAGACAGCGCATCAAGGATCCGTTGCCGGCGGCGAGGGGCATCTGCCTCGCCGCCACCTCCCCCGAGCGTCGGGGGTCACCGCTCCGGCGGAGCTCGCTCAGCGCCGCTGCCGTGGTGGCGCCCACGTCCACCGGGTTGCCGTCGTACCAAGCGAGCATCCCCTCGGCCGCCCGCCTCAGCGAGTAGCCGTCCAGGTAGGTCTTGGCCACGACCCAGGCCAGGTCTGTGTCGTCGGTGCCCTGGCCCGGGCGCCACCCGAAAGGCCCTCCCCCGCACATCTCTCGGTGGTCTTGACCGAAGCGCCGCCGCACCTCCTCGGCGCTCAGGAACTCCAGGGTCGAGCCCAACGCATCGCCAACGGCCAATCCCACCAGCCCGCCGGCGATGCGCTCGGGCACCGACACCGCCACGTCTTCTGCCATCAGAGGCTCCTCTCCCTCTTCCTGCGTGTCACTACGACGCTACGTCGCCTCGTGGGTCCGTGTCAAGGCTGCGCTACGTCGCTTCGTACGCCCGCCGGCGAACAGGGCCT
>JAHWJQ010000205.1 GCA_019348305.1 Actinomycetota bacterium | reverse complement strand
GTCCGCGGCGGCGGGACCGGACGCCCGGGCGAGCGGGACCGGCACTGCGCGGTGGACGGACCGCCGGTCGAGGCCCGTCCCTAGGCTGCCGCCCCGGCCGCCCCATCGGGCAGGATGCTCAGGTGATGCACGAAGCCTGGGACCGCTGCGCCTTCCCGGGCACCTTCCGCCGTTACCAGGGTGAGGCGCTCGAGGCGGTCGAGGCGATCCGGGCCGCCGGGCACACGCGGGCGTACGTCGTCATGCCGCCGGGCTCCGGCAAGACCGTCCTCGGCCTCGAGGTGGCCCGCCGCATGCGGGACGATCCTGCTCGGCTGGGGACCACCCGCATCGTGCTCTTGAGCTCCTCAGCCGACCGGGCCGAGGCCAAGCGAGCAGGTGAGTTGGGCATCGCCGGGTACCTGACCAAGCCGGTGCGCCAGTCCCAGTTCTACGACTGCCTGGCGACGGTGATGGGTGATAGCAAGGGGAAGGAGCCCATGGTGACGCCGAACCGCTTGGCTCGTGCCCGCGCCGTACCTGGTCCTCGCCTGCTCCTGGTAGAGGACAACCCGGTCAACCAGAAGGTGGCGGTGCGCTCGCTGGAGAAGATGGGCTACCAGGTCGACGTGGCCGTGAACGGCGCGGAGGCGCTGCCGGCCGCCTTCCGGGGGGAGTACGCCGCCATACTTATGGACTGCCAGATGCCGGTGATGGACGGCTACGAGGCCACCGCTGCCATCCGCCGCAGCGAGCAGGCGAGGGGCCTCCACACGCCGATCATCGCCATGACGGCATCGGCCATGGAGGGCGACCGCGAACGGTGCCTCGCGGCGGGCATGGACGACTACCTCTCGAAGCCGCTGCGCAGCGAAGCGTTGGCCGCTGTTCTTGCCCGGTGGCTCCAGCTCACGGCCGCCGACCCCGACCCAGCCCCGGAAGCGGTCCGTGGCGGGGCGCTCGACTCGGAGATCCTGGCCCACCTCATCGGCATGGACGAACAGGCCGGCTTCAGCCTGCTCGAGGAAGTCGCCGGTCTTCTCGCCCGCGACACGCCGCCGCGGCTGGCCCAAATGCAAGGCGCCATCGAAGCCGGCGACGCGCTGGCACTGCGGCAAGCGGCCCACGCCCTGCGGGGAAGTGCCGCGACGGTAGGGGCCACGACCATGGCCGCCCTCAGCTCTCAGCTGGAGGAGCTGGGCCGCACCGGCCAGGTGGAGGGGGCGGCGGCCCTCCTGGCCGAGCTGACTGAGGAGGTGCCGCGGGTGATCGAGGCGTTGCGAGCGGCATGCACACCGGCGGGCCCCCTCAACGGACCGCTGCGGGAGTGAAGTGCTTGCCCAGCGTGCCCTGCTGCTGCTGGTAGTTCGACCCGATGCCGTGGCCGTAGAGCGACGTCGGCTCTTCGAGCATGCGCTCGAAGGTGAGCTTGCAGACCCGCTGGCCGTGCTCGATCATGAACGGCACGTCGTGGGCCCGCACCTCGAGGGCCGCCCGCGATCCCCGGAACCGGCCGTCGGGGTCGTAGCCGAACCCCGGGTCGAAGAAGCCCGCGTAGTGGGTTCGCAGCTCACCGCTGGTCGGGTCATAGGCCGTCATCTCGGCGGCCAGGCCGGGGGGGATGGTGACTGATTCCTCCGACAGCAAGAGGTAGAACTTCTGCGGGGTCAACACGATGCGGTCACCGCCCTCGCGGGTGACCCACTCCCAGTACGAGTCGGGGTCGAGGGGCCGGCCCTTGGTCAGGTCGAGCAACGGGGCGTGATCCCGGGCGCGGTAGCCGACCCGGCCGGAGGCGTCGCCCTTCAGGTCGAGGCTGAGGAACAAGCCGTCGGCCACGGCCAGCTCGTCGGGGGGAACTGGGTCACCGCCGGCGTAGAGGAGGGGCTGGGAGGAGTGGAACTGCCGCAACTCCTGGTCGGTCAGCTCGCTGCGGCCCACCGAGAGGCGCAGCTGGTTGAGGGTGAGGTCCTCCCGCACGCGGATGGCGAAGGAGAGCGGCACCACCTCCAGGTACAGCGGGCCTTGGTAGCCGGGAGCGATCTCGTCGAAGCGGTAGCTCTCGTCGGTGATCACCCGGGTGAAGACGTCGAGGCGGCCGGTGGAGCTCTTCGGGTTGGCCTTGCCGCGAACAGCGGGGGGAAGGGTGAGGCGCTCCTTGAGCGGGATGAGGTAGGGGCGGTTGGTCTCGAGCACGGCACCGTCGCGGTGCAGGTCGAGCTCGTCGATGATGTAGTCCGCGACCTTGCGCTCGACCGTCGATCGGTCGGGCAGGAAGCTGCATCGGATGCGGTAGGCCACCTCCCCCAGGCGCAGGTCGAGGCTGGCCGGCTGTACGTTCGCGGCCGGGATCTTGAAGGGCCCGGCGTCGATCACCCCGGCCGAGATGGCCTGGTCGAGGTACTGGTTGGGCAGCACGCCGCTCTTGCCGGGCGGGAGGCTGAGCACGCCGCAGCGTAGAACGGCCGGTTGTCCCCGCTAGGCAACGGACGCGACGGGGCGCCCGAGCAGGTAGCCCTGGCCGTAGTCGACTCCCAGGTCGACCAGCGCGTTGAGCTCCTCCTCCCGCTCCACGCCTTCGGCGATGAGCTCGGCGCCCGTTTGATCGGCGAAGTAGCGCAGGCCGGCGATGAGGGCCTGGCGGGCGGGGTCGCCGTCGACCCCTTTCACCCACGACCGGTCCAGCTTCACGAAGGCCGGCTGCAGGCGCAGGATGTGGCGAAGGGAGGCGAAGCCGGCGCCGGCATCGTCCACCGACAGCCGCACCTTGCCGCCCACGCCGCTCATCGCCGATCGGAGGGCCTCGTAGTCGGCCACCGCTTCCTGCTCCGAGAGCTCGAGAACGACCTCCCGGTCGCGCTGGGCGAGCACCGAGCGCAACTCGTCGCTGTTCAGCATCAGGCTCGGCGAGACGTTGATGCTCAGCCAGCCCGCGGGCAGGGAAGCGGCATGGCGAAGCGCCGAGGCCATGGTTGCCACTTCGAGCTCGTGGCCGACCCCCAGGAGGGCGGCCTGCTTGAAGCGGGTCTCGGGGTTGGAGCCGTCGGCGAAGCGGGTGAGAGCCTCCACACCGACCGGTTCGCCGTCGCTCAGGCGCACGATGGGCTGGAACGCCGGCGTGAAGGCGCCCTCCTGGAGCACCCAGCGCAGCTCGGTGCGGTCGGCTTCGAGACGGTGACGGTCGGCCAGGCGCGAGTGCAGAAGGCCGTAACTGACGGCGGCGAAGTCGATGGCCCCCGCCAGTGCCGCCGACGGGTCCACGGTGACCCCTTCGGCCAGCCCGAGCAGCAGCAAGCCGTGCAGCGAGGTGCTGTCGGCCAGGGGGGCGCAGGCGACAGTTCTCGGTCCCACGAGCGGCGGAGCCGCTCCGGTCGCTCGGTCGGACTCGACCCAGGGCCCGGCCTTGGCCTTGGCCACGAGGTGCCGGCGCAGGGCCGGCGGGAGAGGGCTGGCGACCGCCATGTCCCACAGCGGTGCGCCGCAGACGGCGATGGGCACGGCCAGGCCGTCGGCACTGAAGCGCACGAGGGCGGCCGACTCGACACCTCCCTGGCCGGCGACGGCATTGCAGAGGACCTGGGCCGTGGCTTCCAGCGTGGCTTGGCGACCGGCGACGGCGAGGGACCGGGACAGCGCACTTCGCCGGCGGGCCTGGTCGGCCAGGGCCTCCTCCCACGCCTGGTGAGCCCGGATCTGAGCCCGCACCCGGGCCACGACCTCTTCCATGGAAAAGGGCTTGGTGATGTAGTCGTCGGCCCCCGCCTGGAGCCCCGCCACCCGGTCGTCCACGGTGGCCGACGCGGTGACCATGATCACCGGCAGCGTCGCCGTCGCCGACGACGCCCGCAGCCGCCTCAGCACCTCCGGGCCGGAGAGCCCGGGCATCTGGTTGTCGAGGAGCACCACCGAGAAACGACGCTCGGCCACCAGGTCGAGGGCCGATTCCCCGTCGGGAGCCTGGATCACCTCGAAGCCGGCGTCGGTCAGCCGGATGCTCACCAGACGCCGGATCAGCGCGTCGTCGTCGACCACCAGCACCGGCTCCGGCGGGCCACCCCCGCCCCGGCCGTCTCTGCTGTCAGCCGTGGGAAGCTCGATGGGGCCCATGTGCGGCATCACTGTCGATTGCGACCGCCCGCAGTCGGCGGCCGTAGAGCGGCAAGAGGATGGCGCCGGCAGCCAGCCATAGGCCCAGCCCGAGGAAGACAACCAGGATCACTGCGTGAGGATGCCACCACTCCATGCGTTAGAACTCCCCCA
>JAHWJQ010000204.1 GCA_019348305.1 Actinomycetota bacterium | reverse complement strand
GAGCCGGCGTCGCAGCTGCGAGCGGCCGGCGCACCGGAGGCCAGCGGACTGGACCCGCGGACCATCGCCCTGCGCGAGAAGTTCTTCGGCGCCGACAACGTCGACGGGGCGGGCAACGTCCGGCGGGACAAGGTCATCCTCAGCTGGGCGAGCGTCATGACCTACGCCGCGGCCATCAACGGCCACGTCGTCCTGCTCGACGCGTGGGTCGCCCGCGGCGAGCACTCCGGCTACGTCCCGACCGACGCCGGCGAGCTGGCGATGCTCAAGCCGTCGCACGTCTTCATCGGCCACGGCCACTTCGACCACGCCGCGGACGCCGCCCAGGTCGTGGCCGAGTCCGGCGCGGCCCTCGTCGGGACGCCCGAGCACTGCGACCAGGTGCAGGCGCAGGCGGCCCGCGACTTCGGCGTGACCGAGCGCCAGCTCCGCAGCGACCTGGAGCTGCTGTGGGTGTGCGGGCTACCCGGCCACGGGCCCGGCGACCTCATCGACGTCGCCTTCGAGGGCGACCGGGTGCGGGTCACCTTCAGCGCCGGCATGGTCCGCCCGCTGCGGCTGACCACCGACGAGGCGGTGGCGCTGGTGGTGGCGCTGCTGTCGACCTTCATCGGCGTGGTCCTGGGGGCGGTGGCCGGCTACTTCCGGGGCTGGCCGGACGTCATCATCTCCCGGCTGACAGACCTGGTGCTCACCATCCCCCTGCTCGTCCTGCTCATCGTCATGGCTGCGCGGTTCCGCGACCAGCGCAACAACTGGATCGCCATCGCCCTTCTCATCTCCCTGGTGATCTGGACCCAGGTGGCCCGGGTGGTGCGGGGCATCTTCTTGTCCCTGCGGGAAAAGGAGTTCGTGGAGGCGGCGCGTGCCATCGGCGCGTCGAGTGGCCGGATCATCTTCCGCCACATGCTGCCGAACGCCGTCGGCCCCATCATCGTGAGCGCAACCCTCACGGTCGCCACGGCGATCCTCTTGGAGACGGCGTTGGCCTTCCTCGGCCTCGGCATCTCCCCGCCGGACACGTCGCTGGGCAAGCTGGTGGCAGTAGGCCAGGGCGCCTCGAGCACCCGGCCATGGCTCTTCTACTTCCCGGGGGCGGTCCTCCTGCTCATCTGCCTGTGCGTGAACTTCGTCGGCGACGGCTTACGGGACGCCTTCGACCCGCAGCAGAACCGGGTACGGCAGTGAGGTCGAGCGGGAGGTCAGCGCAGCCGCTGTTGGAGATCGAGGACCTCAACGTCTCGTTCCCGACCCCCGACGGCGTCGTCCAGGCCGTGCGGGGGGTCACCCTCAGCCTTGACTCAGGGTCGGTGCTGGGGGTGGTGGGGGAGTCGGGCTCGGGCAAGAGCGTGACGATGATGGCCGTCATGGGCCTGTTGCCCAAGTCGGCACGCATCACCGGCTCCGTCCGGTTCCGGGGCCAGGAGATGCTCGGCCTGTCCAACCACGAGCTGCGTAGGTACCGGGGGTCCCAGATGGGGATGATCTTCCAGGACCCGATGACCTCGCTCAACCCGGTGTTCACGGTGGGCCACCAGATCGCCGAGGCGGTAAGGGTCCACGAGCCGGGCATCGCCAAGTCGGCTCTGCGCGAACGAGCGATCGAGATGCTCACGCTGGTCGGGATACCGAAGCCGGACAAGAGAGTCGACGCCTACCCCCATGAGTTCTCCGGTGGCATGCGCCAGCGGGCCATGATCGCCATGGCCATGGCCAACGACCCGGCCCTGCTGATCGCCGACGAGCCGACGACTGCCCTGGACGTGACCATCCAAGCCCAGATCCTCGACGTGCTCCAGACGGTCCGCCAGGAAAAGAACATCGGCATAGTGCTCATCACCCACGACCTCGGCGTCATCGCCGGCATGGTCGAGGACGTGGCCGTGATGTACGCCGGCCAGGTGGTGGAGCAGGGGACGGTGGATGACGTGTTCTACGAGTCGCATCACCCCTACACGCGGGGCCTGCTCGCCTCGTTGCCCCGCCTCGACGAGGGCGGGGAGATGCAACTGACCCCGATCCGGGGCACACCGCCGTCGCTCATACGGCTGCCTTCTGGGTGTGCCTTCCATCCCCGCTGCCCCCACGCCCAGCCGCTCTGCCCGGCGACCGAGCCGGAGCTGCGCACGGTCGGCGCGGTGCGGTCGCGGTGCCACTATGCCGAAGAGCTGGGTAGCGCGGCCGAACCGGCCAGGTCACTGGCGTGACCAAGACTGCCGCTGGCTCCAACGGCAAGGTGGTCGCCCAGCCCGGGGGGCACGCTGCCGCCCGAGCGGGCGCGAGCGCCGATTCCCACGTGATCCTGTCCGTACGGGACCTGGTGAAGCAGTTCCCGGTGCGCTCCGAGGGCGTACTCCGCCGCACCATCGGACAGGTGCACGCGGTGTCAGGGGTGTCCTTCGACGTCGTGGAGGGCGAGACGCTGGGCCTGGTGGGGGAGTCGGGCTGCGGCAAGTCCACCACCGGACGGTGCGTGCTGCGCCTCATCGAGCCCACATCGGGGTCGGTGCACTTCCGCGGTGAGGACGTGTTGGCCAAGAGTCCCAAGGAGATGCGCCGCCTGCGTCGCGACCTCCAGATCGTCTTCCAGGACCCCTACGCCTCGCTCAATCCCCGCATGACGGTGTCGGCCATCGTGGCCGAGCCCCTGCTGGTCCAGGGGGTGAGCTCGGCCGAGGCCAAGCGGAAGGTGCGCGAGCTCATGGAGCTGGTGCGCCTGCGCCCCGAGCACGGCAACCGCTACCCGCACGAGTTCTCGGGCGGGCAGCGCCAGCGCATCGGCGTGGCCAGGGCCCTCGCCCTCGACCCCGACGTGCTCATCCTCGATGAGCCGGTGTCGGCCCTCGACGTGAGCATCCAGGCCGGCGTCATCAACCTGTTGGAGGAGCTGCAGGAGCGGCTGCGGCTGAGCTATCTGTTCATCGCCCACGACCTGTCGGTGGTGCGCCACATCTCCGACCGGGTGGCCGTCATGTACCTGGGCAAGATCGTGGAGATCGGCAGCCGCGACGAGATCTACAACCGCCCGGCCCACCCCTACACCCAGGCGCTCCTGTCGGCCGCCCCGCTCCCCGACCCGCGGCGCGAGCGCCAGCGCAAGCGCATCCTGCTCCAAGGTGACATCCCGAGCCCGGTCGACCCCCCGTCGGGGTGCCGCTTCCGCACCCGGTGCCAGGTCTTCGCCAACGAGCTCAGTGACGACGAACGCCGGCGCTGCATCGACGAGGAGCCGGCGCTGGTCGACCGCGATCAAGGCCACCCAGCGGCGTGTCACTACGCCCGGGTGGAAGCGGTCGTCTGAGCCCCGCCGGCATTCGAGGGGCGGATCCATTGGTCACGACAGCGCGACGGAGGCTGGTGCCCCTGGCCCTCGTCGCGGTGCTGGCTGCATGCACTTCGGGGAGCAACGGCCCCCGTCCCCCGGCGCCGCAGGCGTCGGCATTTCGGGCGGCCATCGTGAGGCCTGCGAGCCTCGACCCGGCCCAGGCTCGTTCCGTCGACGAGCTGTTGGTGGCCGACCAGCTGTACGACTCGCTGGCTGCCTATGACCCCACGACGCTCGAACCCGTGCCCGCGCTGGCGGCGTCGTGGACTTCCACCCCCGACCAGCAGCACTGGGACTTCACGCTGCGCCCGGGGGCGCAGTTCGCTGACGGCCGCCCCATCACCAGCGCCGACGTCAAGGCCACGCTGGACCGCATCGCTCGCAAAGGATCGCGTTCCTCGGTGGCCGACCTGCTCGAGCCGGTGACCGGCTATGCCGCGGCGGCCGTCGAGGGGTCATCGAGCGAGCTGGCCGGGGTGAGCACTCCGTCGCCGGAGGTGGTGCGCATCGACCTCGACCAGCCGTGGTCGGTACTGCCGTCGGCGCTGGCCAGCCCGGCGTTCGCCATCCTGCCCAAGGAGGCGGCCGAAGCTGCGGCCTTGCCCGACGACGTGGCGGGCAGCGGCCCATTCCGGCTGAGCGGGCGGGAGGAGCACCGGCTGATCCTGACCCCCGCGGCCGGCGTCGAGACCCGCAGCCCCAGCCTCGAGTTCCTGCTCTTCGCGGACAAGGCCGCGGCCTACGCCGCCTTCGAGGCGATCGTTGCCTTCGCCGCCAAACATGGTGTCGTTGCCGTCACCCCCAAGACCTGTGTCATCGCCGCGATCGCCGTAGAGGATGTCATCATCATCTCCACCGTTAACGAGGTCAGTGCCGTCGCCGGCACTGATAGAGTCGTTGCCGACACCGCCAAACAACGAG
>JAHWJQ010000203.1 GCA_019348305.1 Actinomycetota bacterium | reverse complement strand
CGCGCCACGGTGGTGAGGAGTCCCTCGCATCGGTCCCTGGAGATGATGACGACCCCGACGCGGTCGTCCCGGCCCGGGTGGTCCATGTCCCAGTGGTGATGCCCGGCACCGGCGCGGTGCTAACCCTCAATCGGGGTTCGCAGTCGGTTGGCGCCGCTCGGCCGGTTACCCGGTATAAGTTGCGACATCTGCACGACTAAGGACCCGTCAACGACTCTGTCGAGGTGATTGCCACGCCGGCAACCCCCATGACGAGCTTCGACATCGTCGTGCCAACCGTCGGGCGCCCGTCCCTGCGGCTTCTGCTCGACGCCGTGCTCCACGGTCCGGGCCCCCTGCCCGAGCGGCTGATCGTCGTTGACGACCGCCAGCTCCGGCCCGGCCGACAACCGCTACTGGACGGTGCGCTGCCGGAAGGCGTGACAGTACTGACGGGCCCGGGACGCGGGCCGGCTGCGGCCCGCAACGTCGGGTGGAGGGCGGGTAGCGCCGAGTGGGTGGCGTTCCTCGACGACGACGTCGTGCCCGAACCAGGGTGGCGCCAGAGCCTGGCCGCCGACCTGGCCGGGCTCGGCTACGACGTCGGCGCGAGTCAGGGAGCACTCGTGGTTCCGCTGCCCCGTGACCGGCGGCCGACAGACTGGGAGCGCAATGTCACCGGTCTCGAGTCCGCCCGGTGGGCGACCGCGGACATGGCGTACCGTCGAGCCGCTCTTGCCGCTGTCGGCGGGTTCGACGAGCGCTTCACCCGCGCCTACAGGGAGGATGCCGACCTCGGTGCCCGCGTCATCGCCGCTGGATGGCGCATCGTCGACGGACGGCGGACCACTGCCCATCCGGTGCGGCCCGCCGACCGCTGGACCAGCGTCCGCCTTCAGGCGGGCAACGCCGACGACGTCCTGCTGCGGGCCCTTCACGGCCGTCGCTGGAGGGCCGTCGCCGGAGTACCGCGCGGCCGGCGGGGCCGCCATCTGGTGACCACCCTCGGAGGCGCGGTCGGGCTCGTCGGGTTTCTCACCGGCCGTCGCCGGCTGGCGACGGCGGGGTTCGGCGCTTGGGCGGCAGGCACCGCGGAGTTGGCGTGGGCCAGGATCTCGCCTGGGCCGCGCACCGCCGACGAGGTCACCACGATGTTGGTGACGTCGGTTGCCATCCCGCCCGCCGCCGTCTGGCACTGGTCCCGCGGATGGGCCACCCTGCCCGGCCGGCTCCGCCAGCGCCCGCCTGCTCAGCGCCTCAGGGCCACCACACCACGGCGAACGGCACCGGAGGCCGTGCTCCTCGACCGCGACGGCACGCTGGTCGTCGACGTGCCCTACAACGGAGATCCCGCGCTGGTGGTTCCCATGCCGGGTGCCCGGGAGGCACTCGATCGGCTCCGCGCTGCCGGCATCCCCACTGCCGTCATCTCCAACCAGAGCGGCATCGCCCGCGGGGTGCTGACCCCCGAGCAGGTCGACGCCGTCAACCGCCGGGTCGAAGAGATGCTCGGCCCCCTTGGCCCCTGGGCCGTCTGCCCGCACGGCCCGGGCGACGGCTGTGCCTGCCGCAAGCCGCGTGCCGGGTTGGTGCTGCAGGCGGCCGAAGCGTTGGGGGTCGACCCGACCCGGGTGGCGGTGATCGGAGACATCGGTGCCGACGTGGAGGCGGCCCGTGCCGCCGGCGCCCGTGGCGTGCTGGTTCCCACCAGAGTGACGCGGGCAGAGGAGGTCGCCCTCGCCGACGAGGTGGCGGCCGACCTGGTGTCGGCCGTCGACCTGCTCATCGGAGGGGCATGAGCGCCCACGTTCTCGTGGCCCGCCTCGACAGCGACGGGGACGTGCTCCTCACCGGCCCTGCCGTTCGGGCCGTGGCGAGCGAGGCGGAGCGCGTCACCTACCTGTGCAGCCCCCGCGCCGTTGGCGCCGCCCGGCTCCTGCCGGGCATCGACGACATCGTGGCCTTCGAGGCGGCGTGGGTCGCAGCCGACCCACCACCTCTCGCCCCCCGCGACGTGACCGAACTGGTCGACCGGGTGGCCTGCCTCGACATCGACCGGGCGCTGGTGCTGACGTCGTTCCACCAATCGCCCCTCCCGCTCGCCCTCCTGCTCCGCCTGGCCGAAGTCCCCGAGATCGCCGCCATCAGCGTCGACTACCCGGGCTCACTGCTCGACGTCCGCCACGCGGTGGCCGATGATGTGCACGAAGTGGAGCGCAATCTCTCCCTGGCCGCGGCGTTCGGCTACCACCTGCCTGAGGGCGACGACGCCGCTCTCCGGGTCGTCCGCCGGCCTGAGAGCCGCCCGCCCGAGCTTCCGGCCGACCCCTACGTGGTGGTTCACCCCGGCGCGTCGGTGCCTGCCAGAGCGTGGTCGCCCGAGCGCAACGCTGCCCTGGTCGCAAAGCTGGTGGACGGTGGGTGGCCGGTCGTGGTCACCGGCGGGCCGTCGGAGCGCGAGCTGTGCAGGTTCGTGGCCGCCGCCGCGCCGGGTGAGCGGGTTGTCGACCTGGGCGGGCGTGTCGACCTCGAAGGCCTCGCCGAGGTCCTGGCCGCAGCGGCGGCCGTCGTGGTCGGCAACACGGGGCCGGCCCACCTGTCGGCGGCCGTGGGCACGCCGGTCGTCTCGCTCTTCGCCCCCACCGTGCCCGCCGCTCGCTGGCGGCCCTGGCGCGTGCCACACCTCCTCCTGGGCGACCAGGACATCGAGTGCGAGGGATGCCGGGCCCGGGTGTGTCCGCTCGAGGGTCAGCCGTGCCTGGACGGGGTCGAGGTCGACGAGGTGGTGTCGGCTGTGGGCGAGCTGGCCGGCCAGAAGGAGGCCGCGGCACGGATGCATGCGCCCCGCCCGGTCTTCGCCCGGCGACGCCCCTCCTCGACCAGGACGTGACGGCGGACGCCCGTCCGCGCCGCCCGCTCCTGCTGGCCCTGCGCGCCCTCGGCCTGGGCGACCTGCTCACGGTCCTTCCTGCACTGCGCGCACTCGGCGCTGCCTACCCGGGCCACCGCCACGTCCTGGTCACCACGCCGGCGGTAGCCGACCTGGCCCTTCACGCCGGCGTGGCCGACGAGGTCGTTCTCACCGCGCCGCTGGAGCCTGTTCCCCCGCTCGGTGCGCCCGTGGACGTCGCCGTCAATCTCCACGGCAAGGGCCCGCAGAGCCACCGCCTGCTCCTGGCCCTCTCTCCCCGGCGCCTGATCGCATTCCGGTGTGGCGAGGTGGACGGGTCGGCCCCGGTGTGGCGGGAGGACGAGCACGAGGTACATCGATGGTGCCGGCTGCTCGCCGAGTCGGGCATAGCGGCCGACGCCCGCCGCCTGGAGATCCGGGCGCCGGACCGGCCCGTTCCCGACGAAGCGGTCGGGGCCACACTCCTGCACCCGGGCGCAGCGAGCCCGGTCCGGCGCTGGCCCGCCGAGCGGTGGGCACAGGTGGCCCGAGCTGAGGCGGCAGCGGGACACCCGGTGGTGGTCACCGGCGGTCCCTCAGAGGTCGCGCTGGCGCAGCGGGTCGCATCGTTGGCCGGGCTGGCACCGTCGGCCGTGCTGGCCGGACGGACGAGCGTGCTCGACCTCGCCGCCGTCGTGGGGGCAGCGGCGCGGGTGGTGTGTGGCGACACCGGGGTCGCCCACCTGGCCACCGCCCTATGCCGGCCGTCGGTGGTGCTGTTCGGCCCGGTGGCGCCGTCGAAGTGGGGCCCTCCACCCGAGCGGCCGTGGCACATGGCGCTGTGGGCAGGGAGGGAGGGCGACCCGATGGGCGACGACGTCGACCCCGGCCTTCTCGAGATCGGGGTAGACGAGGTGCTCGGCGCGCTCGCTCGGCTGCCGGTGGGCCCGGCGTAGTCACGCCCATGTCGCGGCGACAGAACACGGCGTCGTCGCCCGGCTATCCAGTTCGGGCACCCGTTGCTGCCCGGGGCTCTCTCCCGCGCCGCACGATCCCGATGACGAGCAGCGCCACGCCCGTCCAGGGGCAGATCGACCAGTCATGACCCCGACCATGGCACCGCCAAGCGGCGAAGGATCGCGAGCGCTGCTAGGTCCAGGGGATGCTGCCGGGTTGGGGGACGACCGTGATGCCGCCGCTGCGTTCGAGGATGGCGTAACGGATCTGGTCCGCTGATTGCACGCCCCGCAACCCACGGGCCTGCTCCAGGATGTCGTCGGCCGAGACGCGGGCCCTTTTCATCCTGTCCTCGAGGAACTTCCCGTCCTCCACGAGCACCAGGGGTGCATCGTTCACGAACCGGTCGAGCTTGCCTGACCGGATGGAGATC
>JAHWJQ010000202.1 GCA_019348305.1 Actinomycetota bacterium | reverse complement strand
GATTGCCGCAGGTCAGCAAAATGGCCAGATCAGCCTTCACACGGCTGAGGTCGAGGGTTCGAGTCCCCCAGCGCCCACCAGGGAAAGTGCTGGTCAACGGCCCAATTCAGGAGCGTCGGCACTGCCTTCAGGCTCCTGCCGACGCGCTGCACCACATCCGCACCACAAGAAGATTCGCGAATGGGAGGAGCGGGTGGGAAAAGTCGTCGACTTGGAGCGACTCAAGGTCGACAAGTTGGCCGACCAGATCGAGGGTCAGCTGGCCACGCTTCCGCCGATGAGCCATCTGCACGTTCCCCTCTCGGAGGTCGAGGATCCCGAGCGATGGCGGCGCGCCGCCCGGTTGGCCGCGCACCGACTGGGGTGGAGGGTGGCCACGGGCGTGAGTCGCCACGGCTTCGTATGGTTGACCGACATCCGTGAGCCTGCTCCAGAGGTACTGGAAGCGCACACACGCCAGGTCATGGATCGCCTGGACCGCATCATCCTGGAGGCGAGGGCGGCCGCTCATCGGCCGCGGCCGCGTCCGCAGGAGGGCCGTCGGCTGTGATCGCGGGATCGTCCTCGCCCGCCGTGGCGAGTTCCCAGAGCTCGGGGAGGGCATCACGGTCCTTCGGTCGGTCGGCCCACTCCTTCGACGCGATCAGATCCTCGAGGGCGGCGACCTGTACGGCGATGCCGTGGATGTCCAAGACGGAGGCACGCCCGACCAACTCGTCGTAGCGGAGGCGGCTCCCGTCACGTGCTGGGACTTCGGTGAGCACGTCGAAGTCGCCGGCGTCGGTGCGCCAGGTTGAAATCCGCATGCGGCCGAGCATGTCGGCGTCGAGCGGCGTGGGCAGTTGTGCCGCCTCGGCATCGGTGAGGCCAGCGATGCGTAGGCGGGCGTTCAGCTCACGCATGGCAGCGGCCAGGCGGGAAAGGTTCTCGGCGCTGCTCCGGGCCAGGCAGTCTACGTCTGCCGTTGGGCGGAGAGCGCCGTGGGCGATGGCAGCCATGCCGCCGACGAGCAGGAAGTCCACTTCGTGGCGATGGAGCGTGGCGAGGAGGCGGTCGACGTCGAGCGGAGGTTGCTCAAGCGTCATCGAACTCGACGCAACGGCCGGCGGCGCGATCAGCCTCCACCTCGGCCAGCCATGCGAGCACGGCCTCCTTGCTGTCGAGTCGCCGGCCGTCGCGGGTGATCGAGACGTCGTCGTCGGTCGGCGCCGCGGCTGCGCGGGCGCGGGCGACGAACTCGTCCCCGGACAACGGGACCACCTGCTCGGGCATCAGTTCAAGGGTACCGGCGGCGAGGGGGCCGGCGGCACCTTGGCAGAGTCGAGACGAGGACCCTGCGCGGGTGCGGTATCAGACGTCGCGCATGCGGTCGAAGATGAAGCCGGTCGCTTCGGCCTGCACGAGCTTGTCGACGACGTCGATCGCAAGGTCACGGCGGGACCACTTCGAAGGTTCGTAGAGCCCGAGTGCCGTGTTCAGCAGGACGTCACCGGTGTACACGACCGCGAACACGGCGGCGACCGCCTTTTGGCCGCGCAGCCCGGCCGCGCCAGCGATACCGAACGCCGTCCCCCACATGGCGCCGAGCCCGAAGTGTGTGATCCAGTTGAGCTGGCGCCGCTCGTGGTCGTTCGTCGGTTCGATGGGCAGGACGCGCGAGGCGAAGTTGGCGGGGGCGAAGCTCTCGCCTCTCCCGGTGATGGGCATCTCGACGAGCTTCTGGAACGCCGTCATCACGCCGGTGCCACCGATGCCGGCGACAATTCCCCGAGCGATGCTGGTGGCGAGGGTGGGCATCACGAGAACGAGGAGCTTAGGACGGCGAACGTTGCGCGCGTGGCGGGCGCGTAGAGCAGCTTGAACCCGATGTCACGTGCCAGGCCGTCAGAGTGCTCGGCCTCCCGCTCGTTCCGCCGCTCGACGTACACCTTGTCGGCGATATCAGGCGAGGATTCCGCCGGGCAGGGTGAGGCGCTCGAGGTCGCTGAGCTCGCGAAAGGCCGCCTTCGGTGGCGGCGCGGAATCGATCGAGCTTGCTGGCTCAGCCACGATGTTGCTTCCGATTGAACAAGCGTCGCACGAGGTTCCAGGCGACGGCGGCTACGACAATGCCGGCAGCCGCCTTGATGGCGTAGGAGGGGGCGACGATCGGGGCCGGAGGGCGGTCGCCGGCGGGGGCGCCCGTGCGGCGAATCCGCCACAACGTCCCTGTTCCCTGCTGGACGCGGACCCCGCCCTTCTCCGGGGCGATGGAGATCTGGCCGAAGTCGACCACGTAGAGGGCCCCGTCCGGCCCGAACTGGCAGTGCGAGGGGCGCTCGAAGCCGCGGTGGGGGAGCTTCGACGCGGGGCCCTGGATCTTGTTGACGGCGAAGTCGACGACCTGCCCAGTGTTCATGTCGACGCGCACGACCTTGAATCCGGACGGCGTGGTGAGCCTCGTCGTCACGGGGGTGAGGTCGCCGAAGAGGGCCACGAAGGCGTCGCCCTCGAACCCGAAGCCCGCCTCTCGACAGAAGTCCACCCCGTTCGGTCCGCTGTGGGCGGGGAAGGTGGCGAACGGCTTCGGCGGGTTCGGGTCGGGGTGCTCGGCGAGGAGGGGCTCGCGTCCTCGTCCGCCGTCGCCCCAGTAGGGGTCGTCGAGGCGGATGCCCGAGGCGAAGTCGGGCCAGCCGTACCAGGCCCCTTCGACGATCTCGTAGAAGTCCTCGTGGTCCCCGACGATGTAGCGGGCGCCGCGCTCGTCGAAGTCGTGCTCGGTGGCGAACAGCCGACCGTCAGGCGCGAACGCGATGCCGTACGGGTTGCGGAGCCCCCAGGCGACGAGCTCGAGGTCCGAGCCGTCGGGGTTGCAGCGCAGCACTGCGCCGTTGCACTTCACGTCCCCCTTGATGACCTGGCCGGGTTCGGTCTCGGTCCCGAACGGGACGTAGGCGCCGGTGCGCACGGTCCCGGTGATGTCGCCGAGGACGTTCGGGAACTCGTAGTTCCGCCCGGTGAGGACGACATCTGTGCCAGGCCGGTCGTGGAACTCCGGGAAGAAGCGCAGCCACTCGTAGGCGAAGTTGTCGGCGCCGACCACGGCGGCGTTCGTGGCGGTCCCCTGTCCGAAGTACAGCTTGCGGTCGGGGCCCATCACCGGGTAGTTGCTCTGGTGGTCGCCCCGGCCGGGAAGGTCGACGACGATGTCCTGCAACCGGCCGTCGGCGGTGACCCGCGACAGCGTGTCGGTGTTCATCAGGTAGCAGGTGCCGTCGTACCAGCAGGCGCCCGTCACCGCTCCTGTCTTGCGCCACCGGTCGAAAGGCAGCTCGAGGAACGTCTCCGTCGCGCCGCTGGTGACGTCGACCTTCATGACCCGCGGTCGCGCCTCGATCTTGTGGCCGCACTCCGTCACGTAGGCGAAGCCCGCGTCGTCGAAGCAGCAGTGGACGGGGGCGTTGAAGCCGCTGGCGACAACCTCGACCGCGTACCCCTCGGGGACGAGGACGTCGCTCGGGTCGTGGGTGCGCAGCTTCGTCCGGTTGAGCCTGACCTTCTCGATGTAGGGCCACAGTGGGGCGTACATGACGCCGAGGATCGAGTCGATCATGGGTGCGTGCCGGAGACGGTGCAACACGCCTTTCGCCTGCTCGGCCTTGGCGGCTGCCTGGCGGCGGGGGCTCACGCGGGCGGAGAGTTCCTCGACCGTCTCGCTCATCTCGGAGCGCAGCTCCGCGATCTCCTGCTTCAGCTCGTCTGGTTCTTTGCCCACCGGGCGTCCTCCTTCACGCTCTCGACGGTCTCGCGGGGCACCGGGTCGATCCGCCGAGCCTTCGACCGGGCCACGACCAGGAGCAGCCCGGCCACCGCCGAGTGGACAGCACCGACGATCAGGAACGCCCAGCCGGCAGGCATCACCTCGGTCAAGCCCCACGCGGCAGCGGAGGAGAGGAACACGAGTCCGAGCAGTCCTTCAACGACCGCGCCGCCGACCGACACCGTCACCTTGACGCCCTTCGACACCTCTTCACGCAGCTCCGCCCGCGCGAGCTGCAGTTCCTTTCCGACGAGCTCACCCAACTGATGGGTCAGCCGCGAGGCCAGCTCGGCCACGGAGTCACCCTGGTCTTGTTGCTGTCCGCTCATGATTCCTCCTCGGCTATCGGTCCACCCGCCACAGCACCCCGGCCCCGGCCCACGCCCCGACTCCTTGCTCCGACATCTCGAACTCACCGAAGTGGAGTGCGGCGAGCGCGAAGGTAGCGACCGAGGCCGCCGATGCA
>JAHWJQ010000201.1 GCA_019348305.1 Actinomycetota bacterium | reverse complement strand
GAAGAGAACTCCACTAGCCCCCCCTACCCACGAGAGTCACCACCCACCGCGGCACCGGAACGGTGCGCCAGCGCCGCAGCCGATCCGGCTTTGCCGGTCGGCTGCAAAGACAGCGCCCGGCGAAGCCGGGCACAAGTGAGACTCGCCCGAGCGGCAGCGAGGGCGAAATCAACGGAAGTTGAGCGGCCGGACGATGTCGAGGTACAGCGCGGAGATACCCAGGAAGACCATCACCAGCACCACCGCATACGTGAGCGGGAGCAGCTTGGCCACGTCCGCGCGGTGTGGCTTTCCGGTGATCTTGGAGCGCACCGCCTCGTAGACGGCGATGGCCACGTGCCCGCCGTCCAGAGGCAGGAGCGGGAGCAGGTTGAACAGGCCCACGAACAGGTTGATGGCGACGAGCAGCAGGAGAACCTGGAACAGCCCGGTGTCGGCCGCCTGCCCCGCTACCCGCACGAAGCCCACGGGTGACAAGAAACGGGCTCCTCCGTCGGGGCGGTCGGCCTGCTCCTGGCCCTGGAGTGTGCGCCAATAGCTCGAAAGGCCCGAAGGGCTGAATATCCCCACCAGGGCGCCCGCGTTGTCGAGGAGCCCAGGCACCACCTGCTCGGCGTTCTCGGGGGAGTAGTCCCCCCCGACGAACTGCCGAGCTGCGAGGCCGACCGAGGTGATGGGGTCGCGCTTGGCGAACTCGATCTTGGGGCCGATCCCCACGAAGCCGGTGGGCTCGGGAGTGGCCGGGATGCCCTCCACCTCCACCTTGCTCAGGTCGGCGGGGCGGGCCACGAGTTCCACGGCCCGCTCCCCCCGCTCCACCACGAAGCGCAGCTCCTGGCCGGGGCGGGAACGGATGTACGGCGGGATGTCGCTCCAGCTCTGGAAGGTCTGGCCGTCGATGGAGACGATCCGGTCGCCGACCTGGAAACCCGCTTCTTCGGCCGGGCTCGACCCTGCCCGGAGGCGCGTGAGCTCTCCGATGGTCAGCGAGGCGCCCGGCACACCGACGACGGCGTTGATGAGGAAGAGCAGCACGAAGGCGATGAGGAAGTGCATGGTCGAGCCGGCCACAGCCACGGCGAAGCGCTGGGGGAAGGGCTGCTGGCGGTAGGTACGGGGCTCGTCGGCGGGGTCCTCGATCTTGTCGAGGTTGTTCATGCCGATGATCTTCACGTAGCCGCCGGCCGGGATGGCCTTGACCCCGTATTCGGTCTCGCCCTTGCGGAACGACCAGAGCCGGGGGCCGAACCCGACGAAGAACTCGGTCACCTTCATGCCGCCCCACTTGGCGGTGAGGAAGTGACCCAGCTCGTGCAGCATGATCATGACGATCAGGGCCACGACCACGGCGACGGTCTTGGTGGTCCCGGTGGCCACGGTGGCCGCAGCAACCGCCGCCGTGAGCAGCAGGAACCTGGCCAGGGCGGACACCCGCTCCTCGGGCGACGGCGGTCGTACCGGCTCTTCGGTCGACTGTCGCTCGGTGGTGGTCTCGGTCATGCGGCTCCCGTTCTTCGCTGGACGGCCCCGCGCGCCAGCTCCCTGGCCCGGCGGTCGGCCTCGACGACGTCCTCAGTGGTCTCGAGGGCACCTCCATTGTGGCCGTCGAGGACCTCTTTTATGACCTCGGCGATGTCGAGCCATGAAATGAGGCCGTCGAGGAACGCCTGTACGGCCACCTCGTTGGCGGCGTTGAGGGTGGCTGGGGCGTCGCCCCCGTGGCGGCCGGCCTCGTAGGCGAGCCCCAGGCACGGAAAGGCGGCGCGGTCCGGCGGCTCGAAGTCGAGCCGGCTCAGCCGCGTCCAGTCGACGGCGCCGAAGGGGGCGGTGGAGCGGTCGGGATAGGCCAGGGCGTAGCCGATGGGCAGGCGCATGTCGGGCAGGGACAGCTGGGCGATGGTGGCGCCGTCAGTGAACTCGACCATCGAGTGGATGACCGACTGCGGGTGCACCACCACGTCGATGGAGTCGAAGCCGACCCCGAACAGCTCGTTGGCCTCGATGACCTCGAGGCCCTTGTTCATCAGCGTGGAGGAGTCCACCGTGATCTTCGGCCCCATCGACCACGTCGGATGGGCCAGGGCGTCGTCCACGGTCACGGCGCAGAGGTCCTGCGCCGAGCGACCCCGGAACGGGCCACCACTGGCCGTGAGGACGATGCGGGTCACCCGCTCCTGAGGGTTGCCCCGCAGGCACTGGTGGACAGCGCAGTGCTCGGAGTCCACCGGCAGGATCTCCGCCCCCGGGGTGGAGCGGACCCGCTGGACCACCGGTCCCCCGGCGATGAGCGACTCCTTGTTGGCCAGCGCCAGCCGCCGCCCGGCGCCCAACGCGGCCAGAGTCACGGGGAGACCGGCGAACCCGACCACGGCGTTGACCACGACGTCGACGGCGCCCTCGGCGGCAACACTGGCCAAGGCTTCGGGGCCTGCTCTGACCTCAACCCCTGGGGGCAGGCGTTCCTCGAGTTTGGGGGCCAACGACGCGTCAGCGATCGCCACCACGTCGGGGCGGAACTCTTGGGCCTGGGCGGCGAGCTCGTCGACCGAGGTGGCGGCGGCCAGCGCGACGACGCGGTAGCGCCCGGGCTCGGCCCGCACGACGTCGAGGGTCTGGGTACCGATCGAGCCGGTGGAGCCGACCACGCTCACGGTGGTCACCACCCCAGGCCTCGGTTCACCGGGTAGCGAGGTCGAGCAGCTCTACCAGGTAGTAGACGGCGGGCAGGACGAAGAGCAGTGCATCGAACCGGTCGAGCACTCCGCCGTGGCCAGGGAGCACGGTGCCCATGTCCTTGAGGCCGAGGTCCCGCTTGACCATCGACTCGCACAGGTCGCCGACCGGCCCGACCAGGGAGACGACAACCGCCAGCCAGAAGGCGCTGCCGAAACCCCAGGGGTGGATGCGGCTCACGATGGCCAGACTGACCAGCACGGTGAGGGCGGCCCCGCCGACGAACCCTTCCACCGTCTTGTTGGGACTGATCTCCTCGGCCAGCGGCCTGTTGCCGAACTGGCGTCCGACGAGGAGCGCTCCCACGTCATTGGCCACCACCGCCAGCACCGTCCCCACCAGGAACGCCACCCCCTCTCGGTTGGGGTAGCGAAGCATCAAGGACGCGAAGGAGCCCAGGAACCCCACCCATAGGAGGCCGAGAAGGGTGATGCCCAGGTTCACGGCTGGGCGGGCCCGGACCACTCCGAGGAGGTACCACAACATGCTGAACAGCACGGCCAGCGCGAGGATCAGGGGGATGGCCCGCTCGCCTCTGACGTAGGCGCCGATCATCAGCGCGCCGGTGGCCGCCAGCCCGAGCAGGGTGGCCGGGCGGTGGCCGGCGCGGCGAAAGGCGTCGAACACCTCCACCGCGGCGGCCACGACGACCACGGTGGCCAGAGCGACGGTGACAGCGGGCCCCTGGGAGAACGCCACCAGGGCGACGATGCCCAGCCCGGCGCCGGCTGCCACCGCCATCGGGATGTCGCGCTCGCTGGATCTGGTGGGGGCAAGCTCGGCGTTCTCGGCCGGTCGGGTCTGGATGCGAGTGGTGCGAGGGCGCGCCGGCGGGGGCTCTGGGCGTTCCGGGTAGCTCGGCTCGTCGTCGTCGTCGAAGGAGAACACGTCGGGGCGGTCTGTGCGGCTCTCGTCGAGCGCCCCCATCCGGGGCCCCTCGTCACTGCCGAGCGAGCCGTCGTCGAAGTCGGCCTCCTCCCAGTCGGAGCCCTCCCGCCACCGAGGCGAGCGGTTGGTGAGCCCCGACCACGCCTGCAGGTCGTCGTCGTCGTCGCCCGGCAGGATCCTGGGCACCTCCCCCGTCGGCGGCTCCGTCCAGTGCTGGAGATCGGGCGGTGGCGCCTGCTCCCTGGCCGGCTCGACCACCCTGGGGAGAGGCGAGTCCTCCGGCAGCGGGAAGCGGACCGACGGCCTCGGCCCCACTGGTTGCGCCGGCGGGTCACCGAAGCGGGGGGCGTCCTGGGGGAGGCGACCCTTCATCTGGGCTTCGCGAGCGGCCGCCTCCTGAGCACCGATGATGCGAACGCCCTCGCCCGGTTGCCGGGGGGGCACCGGAACGTCCAACTCGTCGTCGAAGTCGTCAGCCATGCGTCGAGCGCCCTCCTTGGGGAAGCGGGCTCAAACCTCCAGCAGCTCCTGCTCCTTGTGCTGCAACAACCGGTCGATCTCCGCCACGTAGTCGTGGGTCACCTTCTCCAGCTCCTTCTCCGCCCGCTCGAGCTCGTCAGAGGAGATGTCGCCGTCCTTTTCGAGGGCCTCGAGGTC
>JAHWJQ010000200.1 GCA_019348305.1 Actinomycetota bacterium | reverse complement strand
CGTGGCCAGGACGTCGAGCTGGCGGGCCCCGTCGTGGTTCGACTGGTGGAAACCCACGCGCTCCACCCGGGTGGCGGGATGGGGGGCGAAAGAACGGCACGGCCTCGAGCGCAGGTAGGCCACGAGCATGGCGTAGACCTGCTCACCCACCAGCGCCACGATCTCGTCTCGCATGGTCTGGTACACGAGGCCGTCGCCGGAGAAGGCCTCCGGCGCCTCGGTGCACCACCAGTGGAACTCGCTGCCTCCCTCGCCCCAGTGCTTGCGGTCCCACTGGATCACCCGGGACGTGACGTGGCCGGCACCGTCGTCGGAGTCCTCCCGCCGGAGGGGCAGCTGCCAGCACACGTTCGGCTTGAGGTCGAGCGGCCGCCGCTCCTGTCGCAGCGCCGCCTGGTGAAGGGCGCACCCTGCCCCGGTCGCGAATCCCGGCCGGTTGAGGAAGATGCAGGCGTCTTCCACCTGGCGGGTGACCCGTTCGCCGTCCTTGGTCACCTTGAGGACCCGGATCTTGCCGTTCTTGGTGCGGCCCTTGTCGATGAACTGCCAGTCGGCGCCCGTCAGCGTCGCCGCCGCCTCCTCCACCCGGGCGACGTCGTCTTCGTCGGTGAAGTGCGCGCCATAGGAGCAGCAGCCCTGCACGAGCTCCGGCGCCGGCCCCGTCAGCACCCCCTGGCAGCCCTGGCCGAAGATGCAGGTCCAGCGGCTGGTGAGGAAGGTGACGTCGAACTGCCACGTCCTGTCCTCTTCGGGATCCTCGAACGAGACGATCTCGCGGTAGGCGGGCGCGTCCGCCGGCGGCGCCAGCGGCCCCTCGGAGCGGGGGACACGCCGCTCAGCTTGTCTCTTCCCGGGCGTCACCCCCTCGATGTTAGGGAAGGTCCTCCTAGTCTGGTGACGTGCAGCCGGTGGTGCGGGTTCCCGAGACCGAGCAGGAGTGGCGCGCCTGCTACGGCGTCACCGCCCGCAGCTTCAACCTGCCGCTGACCGAGGAAAAGGAAGAGGAGTTCCTCCGGGGGGTGCACCGCGACCGCTCGCTGGCCGTCTTCGTGGACGGCGAGGTGGCTGCCTGGGCCCAGGTGCGGCCGTTCGGCCAGTTCTTCGGCGGCCGCTGCGTCCCCATGGGCGGCTACTCGCCGGTGGCGGCCGCTCCCGAGCACCGGGGGCTGGGGTTGGCCTCCATGGTGACGGCCGCGCACTTCCCCCTCATGCGAGAGCGGGGGGAGGTCATCTCCGGCCTCTATCCGGCATCGACCCAGCTCTACCGCAAGGCCGGCTTCGAGCTGGGCGGCGCCTTCACCCACCGCGAGTTCCAGACCCGCAGCCTCCACCACATCCAGGCTCCGGGAGGCTTGCGGGCCCGCAGGGCCAAGGTCGGCGACCTGCCGGCGATCAAGGAGTGCTACCGACGCTTCGCCGCCACCCAGCCCGGGTGGCTCGACCGGCCCGACGTGTGGTGGGAGCGGCTGTTGCCGGTGGAGAACTTCGACGAGCACCACGTCTACGTGGTCGGTGCCGGCGGGGGAGCCATCCGGGGCTACGTGCGCTACGTCCACATCCCCAAAGAGCCCTGGGGCTACAACGTCCAGGTGCAGGAGCTGTGCGCCGAGGAGCCCGAGGTGGTGCTGGCCCTGTGGCGGCTGGTCGGCTCGTCGTCCACCCAGGCCGAGTTCGTCAAAGCAGTGGCGCCGCCGGAGACCCCGCTGCTGTTGTTGTTGCCCGACCAGGAGATGAAGACGCCGGCGGAGATCCGCTGGATGACCCGCATCGTCGACGCGCCGGGCGCGGTGGCCGCTCGGGGGTACTCGCCGGCGGTGAGGGTGTCGGTCGACATCGAGG
Organism: Actinomycetota bacterium; assembly: GCA_019348305.1. The sequence goes on along the minus strand of JAHWJQ010000200.1, from coordinate 2,490 downwards.
TGGCCGATGACCACTGCGACTGGAACCAGGGCCGATGGCGGCTGATCGTCGAAGATGGCCGCGGCGTGCTCGACAAGGGGGGCGCCGGCGAGGTGGCGATGTCGGTCAACGCGCTGGCCACCCTCTTCACCGGGTACGCGTCGGCGACCACCCTGCAACAGGCGGGCCTCCTCGCCTCGCCCTCCCCCGATGCGCTGGCCGAGCTCACCGCCGCCTTCTCCGGCCCCACCCCGTGGTGTGCCGACTTCTACTGACCGGCGCGAGGCTGCAACGGTGAGAGCTGCCGCCGGGAAGACCAGGGCCCGAGCGGCCCCTCCGAGCGGGGGGAACACGGCCCGCGAGCTGGAGGACCAGTGCCGTGGCCGGTGAGTTCGACGACATCCGCCGACGGCTGGAGGCCATCAGCGAGGAGCTGGCCGACCTGGCCATGGAGCGTCTGCGGGAGTCGATCGACGCCGGCGGCAGCGAGCTCCCGGTCGACGAGCGGCGGCTGACCCGGGCCCGGCGAGCGGTGGACAAGGCCGCCGCCATCCTGTCCGAGCCCGACGACGCGGGGTGACACCAGGCCCCGAACGAGGCCACCGACCGAACCAAGCAGTTCAGGGGATGTCCGCGCACCTGCGCGGTGCGTGAACATCCCCAGAAGCAGCTGGGGGGCCTACTACAGCTGCGGCTCGCCCTCCTCGTCGTCGCGGGCCCGCACGTCGGGCTCCATCGGCCGCCCGCCGGCCACCACCTCGCGATCGGCGGGGCCGGCGATCTCCTCGGGAGCCGACTCCAAGGCGTTGAGAGCGTCGATGAGCGAGCGCAGGCGGCCCTGGTGGATGCGGTCGAAGCGCAAGGTGATGCGGGCCATGCCCAGGTGGTCGCCGCCGTGCACCTCCGGCGGCAGCGGGCCTGAGCGCTCGATGCGGCCCCTCACCACGATGTCGCCGAAGCGGTCGTTGAGATCGTCGATCTCGGCATCGGTAGGGGCCGACCGGAGCCGCACCACCAACACGTCGCCCACGAAGCGCCGGGAGTGGTAGTTGCGGTAGAAGCCGGCGACCTCGTGCACGGCGGCCCCGGCATCGTCGGAGATCCGGTAGAGCACGCAGTCGTCTTCGCTGATGAGCCCCCGGCTGCCCAGCTGGTCGCGTACGAAGCTCTCCCACTCCCGCCAGTAGCGCCCGCCCGGCACGTCGAGCAGCACGATCGGCGACGGCTCCGCCTTTCCGGTCTGGATGAGGGTCAACAGTTCGAAGGTCTCGTCGAGGGTGCCGAAGCCGCCAGGCAGGACGATGAACCCGTCGGACTCTTTCATCAGCATGAGCTTGCGGGTGAAGAAGTACTTCATCTCCACCAGCTTCGGGTCGGCGGCGATGAACTCGTTGGCTCCCTGCTCGAAGGGCAGGCGGATGTTGATGCCGAACGACATCTCCCGCTTTGCACCCTCGAGGCCGGCGGCCATGATCCCCGGGCCCCCGCCGGTGATCACCATCCAGCCCCGAGCGGCCAGCGCGGCGGCGACGTCGCGAGTCTGGATGTACAGCGGATCGTCGGGCAGGGTGCGGGCCGAGCCGAAGATCGTGACCTTGGGGACCGCCCGGTACGGCGCGAAGATCCGGAAGGCCTCGCGCATCTCGCTCAGGGCGGCGCTGGTGATCTTGAGGTCGAGACGGTCGGTACCGTCCTGAGCCAGCTCGGCCACGGTGACCAGCAGGCGGCCCAGCTGGTCGCGGTCCTGGCTGGCCCCGATGGCGTCGAGGAAGTCCTCCACCCGGGCGGCCAACTCGGGGGCGACGGCGGGGGAACGGCGGCGGCTCATGACGGGGGACAGGTTTTCAGGCCTGGCCCCTCTACGCTGCATCCGTGGGCGAGATGCAGCAGCTCAGCTGCTCGAACTGCGGCACGACCGCCGAGGTGCTGGCCGGCGGCCTGCCCCAGGGATGGTCGGTGGTGACCGAGAGGCGCGGGGTGGAGTACCAGTGTTCGGGGTGCGTGCGGGCCAACATCCGCTCCATCGAGGGGAAGCTCCCCGAGGAGTACTGGGAGTTCTGACGCCGGACGCTCGTGGGGGAGGGGCCGACGGGGGGGCGGGCTCCGCCGACCGCCGGGGCGAGGCGCACCTCTGGCTGTTGTTCGAAGAGACGCTGGGCACCGTGGTGCGCCTGGGCGCACCGGGTGACGGCGCGAGCCGCCACGGCGCCGCCTGGCAGGCCCGTCGCAACTACGCCTACGTGGCCGGCGCCCTGGCCGCCTCGGGGATGGTGGCCCCCGCCGTGGCCGACGCCCTCGTCCAGGAGCTGGAGGACGCACTCGTCCTGCGGGGCCGGGCCGAGGTGGCCGGCTTCGCCGGCCGGCCCTTCCCGGTCGACGCCGCGACCGCCCCCCGGGCGGTGGCTGCGGGACGGCCCGAGGTCTGGCTCGAGGCCGAGATCGAACGCCACCTCGAGCTCCTTTCGGCCATGTCGGCCGCTGAGCGGCAGGCCGCGGGTGGCCAGACCCTGG